>JACQPZ010000072.1 GCA_016207265.1 Candidatus Latescibacterota bacterium
TAATCGGGGTCGGCATGCGGCCCGAGCGCGACGACGAGCCCGCCCCCTTCGCGGATGAATCCGCGCAGCTTCGCCTCCGCGTCTCCCGAGAGCGAGGCGTTGTCCTCGAGAATCACGACGTCGCAGCGACCGCGGGCGAGAGTGAGGAGCGAGGCCGGCGTGCCGCCTTCGACGGAGTACCCGCCCGATCCATCCTGGAGCGGGTCCAGCGCGAGCCGTGTGAACCGCGGCGCCGGGCTCCCTCCCCGCGATTCGACGATCCGGAGGACGCGCAGCCGCTCCGGCGCGCCCAGCACGGCGTACCAGCGGTCGTCCGCCGGAAGCGCATCCGCGTCGGATTCAACGACCACCGGCGCCCGATCCGCGATGGCGCCGCCGTTCAGGCGCCAATCGATCGGCAGCGCGGCCCACTCGGATTCGTCCGCGCCGAGCGAGACGTCTCCTCCTCCGATCAGCGCGTCGCCGCGGCGGACGCGGACCGCGAGGCGCTCGCTCGGCGCGTCGGCGTGATTCGCGAGGCGCGTCCGCATCTCGAGTCCCTTTCCCTGGAGCCCGGGCCGAAGCTCCGGATCGAGATCTTCGATCGAGTGATTCGGGACGCGCGAGGAGACGATCGGAACGAGATACACGCGGACGCCGGCCTTCGAAACGAGGTCCAGCGCGGCGCGCGCCCCCGGGCCGAAGTTGCTCGACTGGAAATCGCTGATCAGATAAAGCTCCCGGGAGCGAAGCGCGCTCTTCCCCGCGAACCGTCGTGCACGCTCCAGCGCCTCCTCCATCGCGGCCGGAAGCCAGGACGCCGTCATCTGGCGCACGCTCCGCTCAAGACGCACGCGGTTCCCCGCCCGATTCACGAGCGGGGCGGCCGGGCCCGTCGTCGTCGTGACCGCGATCTCGTCTCCGTCCCGGGCCCGCTCCACGATCGCGAGCGCCCGCGAACGCGCGGCTTCGATGCGCGGGCGCGCCTGCTCGTCGAACGCTCCCATGCTCTCCGAGTCGTCGATCACCACGGCGACCGAGGCGGCCGCGTGGGTCAGCGCGCCGGGAGGCTCGACCGAGGGTCGTGCGAAGGCGCACACCAGCAGGATCAGCGCGAGGGTGCGCAGAATGAGGAGGAGCAGCTCCCGCAACTTGAGCCTCCGGATCTCGCGCGGCTCGAGGGTGCGCAGGAACATCACGGTGGGAAAGCGGATCTCGGGAAGCCGGCGGCGGCTCAGGAAATGGATGAGGATCGGGATCGACGCGACGGGCAGCGCCCAGAGAAACCCCGGGTTCAGGAAGGAGAACGAGTACATTTCAGCCCGAGGCGCTCAGAGGAGGCGCGCCCGCTTCGACAGGTATTCCAACAGGGCGCGGTCGTACGGAAGATCGGTCGTCACCGAGACGTAGTCGGCCTGCTTCTCGATGCAGTACTCGCGAAGCCGGTCCATCCAGCCGCCCACCTGCGAGCGGTAGTCGGCGCGAAGCTCCTGGGGGCGCGTCGTCACCCGTTCGCCGCTCTCGAGATCGATGTAGGTCGCCTCGCGCTCGAACCGGAACGCGATCTCCTGCGGATCGAGGACGTGGAAGACGAGCACCTCGTGTTTCCGGTGGCGGAAGTGGTGGATCGCGCCCGCGATCCGCTCGGGATCGTCGAGGAGGTCGGACAGGATGATGATGAGCCCGCGTTGCTTCACGCGCTCCGCGAGGGCGTGGAGCGAGGCGGCAAAGTCCGTCCCGCCCGCGGGCCTTAGGCGCTCGAGAAGGACGAGGAGCTGCTTCAGGTGGCTCCGCGTCGCCCGCGGCGGGATCAGCTCTCCGCGGCCGCTCGCGAACGCGAACAGCCCGACCGCGTCTTTCTGCCGGAGCATCAGGTACGAGAGCGACGCCGCGAGCTGGCGCGCGTAGTCGAGCTTCGTGAGGCCGTGCGAGGAATACCCCATGCTCGCGCTCGTATCGACGAGGAGCGTAGCGCGGAGGTTCGTCTCCTCTTCGTACTGCTTGAGGTATCTCCGATCCGACTTCGCGAGCACCTTCCAGTCGAGATGCCGCAGCGGATCGCCCGGCATGTACTGGCGGTGCTCCGCGAACTCCACGCTGAATCCGTGATAGGGACTCCTGTGCAGGCCGGTGAGAAACCCCTCGACCACGAGCCGCGCCCTGAGGTCGAGGCGGGCCAGCTTGGAGACGAAGTGGGGATCGAGGAGTCGTTGCGGGGCCTGGGCCATGGTGCCGTCAGGAGCGCTTGCCGTCGACCGTCGAGGTGGCCTCCAGCAGCTTCGCGATGATGTCGAGGCTCGTAATACCGTCGGCCTCTGCGTTGAAGTTCGGGATGATGCGGTGTCGGAGCACGGACGGCGCCACGGAACGGGCGTCCTCGACGCCGGGCGTCGGGCGGCCGTGCAGGGCCGCGCGCGCCTTGGCTCCGAGAACGATGTACTGGGCCGCGCGCGGCCCGGCGCCCCAGCTCACCCAATCGCGGATGAAGCCCGCGCTGTCGGGACCCGGACGCGACGCCCGGGCGAGCCGCACGGCGTAGCGGACGACGTGCTCCGCGACGGGTATGCGCCGCACCAGCCGCTGGAGATCGAGGATCTGCTGCACCGAGAGCACCGTCTTCGGCTCCGCCTCGTAGGCGCTCGTCGTGGTGGCGACGATCCGCTCTTCCTCCTGGTCGCTGGGATAGCCGACCGAGATGTGGAACATGAAACGGTCGAGCTGTGCCTCGGGGAGCGGATAGGTGCCTTCGAACTCGATCGGGTTCTGGGTCGCGAGGACGAAGAACGGAAGCGCGACGGCGTAGGTCGCGCCCCCCGCCGTCACGCGATACTCCTGCATCGCCTGAAGGAGGGCCGCCTGCGTCTTTGGCGGTGTGCGGTTGATCTCGTCCGCGAGGATCATGTTCGCGAAGATCGGGCCGTGGATGAACTTGAAGGCCCGGCGGCCGGTCACGGGATCGTCCTCGAGGATCTCGGTCCCCGTGATGTCCGAGGGCATGAGATCGGGCGTGAACTGGATCCGGCTGAACTTGAGATCGAGGATCCGCGAGAGCGTCGAGACGAGAAGGGTCTTTGCGAGCCCGGGCACTCCGACGAGCAGGCAATGGCCGTTGGCGAAAAGCACCGTCAGTAGCTGCTCCACGACCTCGTCCTGCCCGACGATGACCTTCCTCAGCTCCGTCAGGATGGCCCCGCGTGCCTCCTTCAACCCTTCGAGCAGCTTCACATCCTCTTGAGGAACTGCCTGCGTCATGTCGGTTTCCCCTGGCTTTCTGATCGGGTGATCTCTCGGGACCCCGCGACGGCATGCGCCGCGGTCGAGGGCTGTGCATAACCGACCGCTACCGCATCGGTAGCGACGGTGCAACGGCCTGAATCGTATGTGGTTGTCAGGTTGTCCACCAAGGGCCTCGACTTATCCACAGCGATTAACTCGGCCGGTCGATTCCTAGCGCTCATGGTCGCCGGTCGAGCGAAGAAGCGAGACGAGGCGATCGAGCTCCTCCTCGGAGTGGTAGTCGATGAAGATGGATCCCGCCCCCCCGCGTCGGCGCGTGATTCGCACGCGGGATCCGAGGGCCCTCATAAGATCGTCTTCCAGCGCCATAAGTTCCGCTGAGAATGCCCGCTTGGGGCTTTTTCGCGGCTGGGCGTTGCGCGCCGCCCCCGCGCCAAGCCGCCGGACCCGCTCCTCCAGATCCCTCACGGACCATCCGTGCGCTGCGGCCGATTTGGCGAGATCAGACTGAGCGCGCTCGCCAGGCAGAGACAGGAGTGTCCGCGCGTGACCCGCGCTCAGACTCCCGGCCTCCAGGAGGGACTGGATGTCGTGGGGCAAGTTATTGAAACGTAATATATTGGAAACAGTGGATCGATCCTTCCCGACGCGCTGCCCGATTTCCTCGTGCGGGAGCCCATATTCCGTTGCCAGCTTGTAGTATGCACGCGCTTCGTCCATCGGATTCAGGTTTTCTCGCTGCACATTTTCGATGATGGAGATGACCAGCGATTCTCGGTCCGTCAGTGAGCGGACGATCGCGGGTATCGTGGAGAGCCCCGCATCCTGGGCCGCCAGATAACGCCTCTCGCCGGCCACGATTTGGAAGCCATCGCCGGAGGGCCTGAGGAGGACCGGCTGGAGGACCCCGCGCTCCCGGATCGAAGCTGCTAGCTCACGGATCGTGGTCGGGTCGAATTGGGTCCGGGGCTGCGAGGGATTCCGGACGATGCGGGACAATGCGACATGCTGGACGTCCCCGTGCCTTGCGTCTTGCGATCGAGGTTCCGGGACGACAGCAACCTCCTGATCGACAGCCGCGGGGATCAGCGATTCGAGCCCGCGACCCAATGCCTTCCTACCCATGGTTGATCACCTCCCTCGCAAGGTTCATATAGCTGACCGATCCGGCGCAGGCAGGATCGTAGATCACAACGGGTTTCCCGAAACTCGGAGCCTCGCTCAACCGGACGTTCCGGGGGATCACGGTCCGATAGACGCGTTCGGCGAAGAATCGGCGCGTCTCCTCAAGCACCTGTTGGGAGAGGTTCAGCCGATTGTCGTACATGGTGAGAAGCACGCCCTCGATTTGAAGCGTGGGGTTGAGGCCCTGCTGGACCAGGCGAATGGCTCCCAGCAGATGGCTCAGACCTTCCAGGGCGTAGTATTCGCATTGGACGGGGATGAGCACGGACCGAGCCGCCGTCAGCGCGTTGATGGTCAGAAGGCCGAGCGATGGTGGCGCGTCGATGAAGATGAATTCGAATCTTCCCTCGAGGGGTGCGAGCGCTTCCTTTAGCCGATACTCCCTTCGCTCCGCCTCCACCAGCTCCACTTCGGCGCCCGCGAGGCGCTGGCCGGAGGGTATGAGCGAGAGTCCCGCGATGCCGGTCTCGATCACAGCCTGGTCCGCCGGAATCCCCCCCGTGAGCATCTCGTAGATTCCGCGTGCGCTCTTTACGTTCGGGATTCCAAGGCCGCTGCTGGCGTTCCCCTGGGGATCCATGTCCACGAGAAGGACTGTCTTGTGGCCCAGAGCCAGAGCGGCAGCCAGATTCACTGCCGTCGTCGTCTTGCCCACCCCACCCTTCTGGTTTGCGATCGCTACCGTCCTGGTCATTAAAGCTCCCCTGGAAATGGCCGAGGGGCGTGCAATACGCGCCGACGGCTGACGTCCGTGCCGGGGTCGCGGAAGTCTAAGCGAGATGGTGGGCCCAAATCCACACGGAAATATGTTTCACGTGAAACGTCGCGGTAATTAATTGTAAAAACGTGGGTTATCCCTGGCGTTGCACGGAACCGGGCGTCGGAACCCGACCGGAGGAGCCGCTGGGGACGCTTGGCGACGCGAGGTGCGAGGCAGCCGCCGGATTGGCCGAGTGGCTTCTAATTCATTTTTTCAACATTAAATAAACTGAAACAACTAGACATCCACTCGGCTGAGTGTGTTGTAACCGAGGCCGAGGA
>JACQPZ010000085.1 GCA_016207265.1 Candidatus Latescibacterota bacterium
AGCACGAGACGATCGAAGGAGCGCCGGGGCTCAAGGACGAGCACCTCCCCGTATTTGACTGCGCCTTCAAGCCGAAGAACGGCACGCGAACGATCCAGCCCATGGGCCACATCCGGATGATGGAGGCGGTGCAGCCGTTCATCTCCGGGGCCATCTCGAAGACCGTCAACATGCCCGAGACGGCCACGCCCCAGGACATCGCCGACGCCTACACGGAGGCGTGGAAGGGTGGGCTCAAGGCGATCGCGATCTACCGCGACGGCTCGAAGCGCAGCCAGCCCCTCTCGACCAGCAAGCTCGACAAGGGCGCGATGGCGGTCGCGGGGCTGAGGCGCCGCCGGCTACCCGACGAGCGAAAGTCGATCACCCACAAGTTCTCGGTGGCGGGACACGACGGCTATCTCACCGTGGGGATGTACGAGGACGGCTCACCCGGCGAGATCTTCATCGTGATGGCGAAGGCGGGAAGCACGCTCTCCGGCGTCATGGACTCCTTCGCGACCGCGGTTTCGCTGGGGCTCCAGCACGGGGTGCCCCTTCAGCTTTACGTGAACAAGTTCAGCCATGTCCGGTTCGAGCCGCACGGCTTCACGAAGAACCCCGACATCCCGATCGCGAAATCGATCATCGACTACATCTTCCGCTGGCTGGGCATCAAGTTCCTCGGGCACGCGCCGGCCTCGGTGGCTCACGAGGCCGCGAAGGAGGATCCGCTCGAGGCGGGCGGCGTGCACGCGGTGGCCGACACGCAGCTCTCGCTGATCAACGGCGGGAACGGCCACGGAGCCGAGGAGCGTGAGGACGACCGATCGTTCGTCTCCCAGGCGGACGCGCCCCCCTGCACCGACTGCGGCGCGATCATGGTGCGCCGCGGGGCGTGCTACTCCTGCCTGAACTGCGGGGCGACGAGCGGCTGCGCATGAGGGGGCGGCTGCGCGTGAGGGAGCGCCCGCCCGTCGACGAGCCGATAGAACGGCTCGCCGCTCAGGTTCATCGAGTAGCGCTCCTCCTCGACCAGGCCGATCCTGGCCAGCACCCCGAGAGCCGGTGTGGCTCGGTCGTGGGGAAGGCCGGCGAGGCGTGAGAGCCGCGAGGCCGCCTGGATTTCTCTGCCGTTCGTGGTGAGCAGGGTTCGGAGGCAGAGAACCGCATCCGGGTAGCTCGGCGCGAGCGCGAGACCTCCGAGCGCCGCGTTCACGGTCTCCACCGCGAGCGGGACGGCCACGCCACCCGCGCGGCGGTCGGCGCACTCGACGAATACGTCGTTTCGCTCGGGGGGCGACCGGTACGCGCACGTCACGCCGCTGAGCCGACCCTCCCTGCCCAGCACCGCGAGCATCTCGAGGAGCAGATGCTCGAGAATGTGGGCCAAGTTGGCGCTCACCTGGTTGTCGAGAAGGAGCACTCCGGTAGCCTTCGGAGGCGCCTCCGGATTCCCCGAGGCCCCGCAATGGTGCTGGCCGAGGCCCGGGAACGCATCCTCGAGCCGGCGGAGCACCTCCCGATCGGCGACATCGGGGTCGGCCTCCGTGTCCACCGTGACCCGAAGCTTCGGATGTCCGTCCGAAAATTGGGGATTCAGCGGCTCCGCCTCGGCAAAGGTACCGAAGGCCAGTGATTGGACCTGGATCACGGCGACCTCCGAGGGCGCGGGTCCTCGATCCGATGGGTAATGCGGCGACTCCCAGACACGAAACGGGAGGGCCCCTGGTTTCCCTCCCGCCGTGGCTCAGCTCGTCAGGGCTTCTCGAACTTGGTCTCCTCCATATCCAAGGTGCCCTGGAGGACGACCCGATACTCTCCCGTTTCCCAATTGCACGATTCGACCTTGGCCTTGATCGCGAGGGAGCTGGCCAGGACATGCGAGAGCCCCTGGGTCAGGGCTGCCGGAGATGTCGGCGTCCGCTCGATGGCGGTCAGGTCCGTGGGTCCGATCCTTGGCATTTTGATCACCGCCTTCGCTCTGTCCGGAGCGACTAGGTCGCGTCGAACTTGGTTTCCTCCTTGTCGATCGTTCCCTGCAGCACGATGCGATACTCGCCGGTCTCCGGATTGACCAGATCTACCTTCGCCCGCGTGTTGACCGAACTCATGATCATCTCGCTGATCTTGTTGCGCAGGGCGGCGGGAGAAGTCGGGGCGCGCTCGATTGTGTTAACGTCGTGAATACGAAACCGTGGCATCCTGAGTCACCTCCCTTCCATGGGATGGCCGATCGGGATCGGGACGTCTCCAGGGGCTCGTGCCGATCACCCCGTGACCCGACCACCTTTCCCGAAACTCCGGCCCTCATCGGGGGCCGGCTACCGATCTCCTGAATCCTTGCGGGACACCCCGCAAGCAAAGACCACGCGATATTCGCCTGCGCCGGGGGCAGGAGTCTCGCGCGGGGGCTCAGTCTCCGCAGCGGCCGGGCTCGTTACGCGTGCCTGCCGCCGCGCTGCCGGTGCCTGGGCCGGCACGCGCGGGGGCTCGGACTCCTTGGGGGGGCGAACCTCCGCGGGCGCCGCCGTAAGCACCTGACCCATCTGCTCGAGGAGCCAACCGCGCTCGGCTTCGGTCAGACCCTTGCGCGCGCGGCCGTTCTCCACGTCGAGGGACCCGCGACCGCGCACCGGATCCTTCTTCTGCGCCGGCAAGGCGCTCTTCCTCTGTTGCGTCATTCCCGCATCACCTCATTTCGGAAACGCAACGCTGCGGGGAAAACAAAAAAGGCCCGTGGGATGCAATTCCCCACGGACCCCATAGGCCCCAGTGATCCAACCTGCCGAGAAGGAAACCCAAGACCGACGAGCCTCCCTGCTCGCGAGCACCGACCTCGGGTCAGGCTCGGCGTCCCGACCCTCGCTGTCAAGCCCTGATTTTGGCTCTGATTTTATCCCGGAAAGATCTGGGGCGGGGGCTGGCGTTTGGGTGGGCCTGCGCCGGGCTCCGGACTCGGCGGCGTGGGCGGAACGTCCTCGGGCTCCGGAGCGCGCGCGGGATGCGGGATTCGCGACTGGGCCGGGCGTGGTGGCGCTTCGGTCCCGGCCGGCCGTGGGGCCGAAGCGGGCGCCGCCGGATGGACGCCGGCGCCGTGTGACGGCGGGACCTCGGCCGCGGGGCGGACCGGAGACTCGTGCCCGCGCCTCCCCGCTGGCTCACCCGCGGGCCTCGCGTGCGTCATGCGCATCCGGACGGGACGCGAGAAATACCGGCGCAGGAAGATCACGCCCACGCCGAGCATCCAGAGCTGGAGCGGGAGGCCGATTCCGTAGCGCACCGCGGGCCACTGCATGGGCTGCGTGGCCGCGCCGGTCGCCGTGGTGCCCCAGAACTCCATCACGTAGACGAGAAGCCCGATGATCGCGAAGAAGGCGCCTCCCCAGCCCAGCCACACGGGAAGGACCTCCCGCTTCGCCGCCGTAACGCCCGCGAACGCGACCGCCACGAAGAAGAGCGCGCCCGCGAAGACCAGGGCGCCGAGCTTCCAGAACCATACGGTCGAGAAATGCATCGTGGAGCCGCCCGGATCGACGCCGTAGAGATTCACGAAGAAGCGATAAGCGTAGAGCTCCGCACACAGGAACGTGACCCAGATCCCGCCTCCGAGCAGCGCGCACGTCGCCACGATGGATGCGGTGCCCGACGAGCCCTTGAGATGCAGCAGGAACGCGAACGCCGAGAATGCGATCGTGGCGATGACGAATCCGACCGCCATGAACGCGTGAAGCTGCATCCAGGATTCGCCGCGGCTCTTCGCGATCGCCTGGAGCACGAGGTTCGTGCGGTTCACCTCCGGGAAGACCGGGTGGAGCACCACGGCCAGGGCGAGGAGAATCGAGCCGAGCACGAATCCGAAACCCGCCGTGCGCTCGATCGAGGCAATCCGTTCTTCCATCACGTCGGCCATCCCAGGCCTCCTTCCGTCGCGCGGGCCCTGCGCCCGTGCGTCGTGACCATCAACCCGCCGGCGGCGGCACCCGCAGCGCGCCGGGACGATAGCGCACGGCCGACCGGCGGCGCAAGGCCTCGCACGGCGATGCAGGCCAGCGGATTGACCCCGCGATATCTACATGCTACGTTCCGCCCCCGTGGATCAAGCGCTCGAGACGCGTTGGTTCGATCCGGCACGCCTGAACGTCCTCATCGGAATTCTCCTCTTCACCGCATTCCTCGTCGTGAACATCCTTCGCGCAAAGGCGAACGGCGCGCTCTACGTCCGTCCGATCGCGGGATTGAAGGCGCTGGACGAGGCCATCGGACGCGCCACCGAGATGGGCCGGCCCGTCCTCTACGTGCCGGGCCTCAGCGACATGAGCGAGGTCGGGACGTTCGCAGCCATCACGATTCTCTACCGGCTGGCCCAACGCGTCGCCGAGATGGGCTGCGAGATCGAGGTTCCGTGCTACGACCCGGTCGTGGCGACCGTCATCGACGGCGCCGCACGCGACGCCTACAGCAAGGCCGGACGCCCCGACGCCTTCCGCCCGGGGTGCGTCCACTATGTGAGCGCGCAACAATTCGCCTACGTGGCCGCGGTGAACGGCTTCATGCTCCGCGAGCGCCCGGCCGCGAACGTGTACATGGGGTCGTTCTACGCAGAATCGCTGCTGCTCGCCGAGACCGGCAACACGACGGGAGCGATCCAGATCGCGGGCACCGACAAGGTGACCCAGCTTCCGTTCTTCGTCTGCGCCTGCGATTACACGCTCCTGGGAGAGGAGCTGTTCGCTGCGAGCGCGTACTTGGGCAAAGAGCCCGTCCAGCTCGCGACGATCATCGCGCAGGACTGGGCGAAGGCCCTCGCGGCGGCCGCGATCGTCGCGGCGCTCCTTCTGGGCGCGCTGGGTCACCCGCAGCTCGCCGCATGGCTGAGGATCGCCTGATGCCGGCCCGGGGACGCTGATGCCGGCGCGGGGACGCTGATGGCGGTCCGGAGGCGCTGATGCGGCGCGTACCGCTCCTCGTGACCTTTCTTTCCGGCGCCGCCATCGCGTCGCTCTTTTTCATCCCCCACCACAAAGCGCAGGCGGTCAACTCGAAGCTCCTCGAATGGACGCTCGTCGTCTACGCCTTCGCCTTGATCCTCGGCTCGCTCTCGCTTTGGATGAGCCACGCGAAGAAGGTGAAGAAGCGGGCGGAGGGGTGGCCGTACAGCATGGTGACCCTCGTGGCGCTCCTCGCCATCCCGGGGCTCGGAATCTGGAAAGGGGTCGGCGCGGGCTCACCGGTAGGGATGATCTACGACACCGTCAACGCGCCCCTCGCATCCTCGATGTTCGCGCTCCTCGCCTTCGTCATCGCTTCGGCCGCGTTCCGCGCGTTCCGGGCGCGGAGCGCCGAGGCGACGCTCCTACTGCTCACCGCGATCATCATGATGATCGGCCGCGTATCGATCGGAGAGCTCATCTCGGCGAACCTTCCGGGCATCACCGAATGGCTCCTCGACGTGCCGAACCTCGCCGCGAAGCGGGCGATCGCGATCGGGGTCGGTCTGGGCGCCGTTTCCACAGCGCTCAAGATCATTCTCGGCATCGAGCGCAGCTACCTGGGGAGATCCTGAGCGGTGGGCTGGGTGGAGAAGCTCCTGTCGATCGACAGGCGGATCATTTTCCTGCTGGTCGGCGCGGGAGTGATCGTGCCGCTCCTCCTCCCGGTGAACCTCCCGGTGACCGTGACCCCGCGCGTCCAGGCCGCATACGACGCGATCGATGCCCTTCCCCCCGGATCGAGGGTGCTCATCTCCATGGACTACGAGCCCGAAATCATGGCGGAGCTCATGCCGATGTCGATCGCGGTCCTGAGGCACTGTTTCCGGAAGCACATCCAGGTCGTCGCGATGACGCTCTACCCGGCGGGGACGGGTCTCGGCGAGCACGCGCTCGATGTCGCGTCCCGGGCAGAGGGAGCGGTGCGCAACCGCGACTTCGTCTGGCTCGGCTACAAATCGGGATTTCAGGTCGTGATGATCGGAATCGGCGAGAACCTGCGCGGCATGTACCCCGTGGACTTCTACGGCACGCCGCTCGACTCGATCCCCATGATGCGCGGCGTGAATACGTACGCCCAGCTCTCGATGATGATCAACCTGAGCGGCTCCTCGGCGGCCGACTATTGGATCCAGTTCGCTCAGGGCCGCTATCACGCCCCGATCGTGCTCGGGTGCACCGCGGTCATGGCTACCGACTATTATCCCTATCTGTCCTCGCGCCAGGTGCTCGGATTGATCGGCGGCATGAAGGGCGCCGCCGAATACGAGCGCCTGATCGACGTGTTCGGCGACGGAAGGCGCGGCATGGACGCGCAGAGCCTCGTCCACCTCATCGTGGTGCTGCTCGTCGTCGTGGGAAACGCGGCGCTCTTCGCGACCCGCGGCGGGCCCGGCGCCCCCGCGGCGCGACCGGGGGAGGCGCCGCCGCGATGACGCCCGCGCAGACCTGGATCGCGGCGTTTCTCACGCTGTGCGTGTTCTCGTTCCTCTACAAGGACAATCCCTTCTACCGTTTCGCGGAGCATCTCTTCGTGGGGGTCGCGGCGGGCTACCTGCTCGCCGTCCAGTGGCAGAACGTGCTGATCCCGAACGTCTGGACCCCGCTCGTCCGCGACCAGCAGCTGCTCGTGCTGGTCCCCCTCGCGCTGGGGCTCATGATGCTCGCCCGTCTCTGGGACAAGGGGGCCGGCATCGCGCGCTGGGCGATCGCGTTCTACGTCGGCATCTACTCCGGCGTGGCGATTCCCGGCTACATGCAGGCGCAGATCTTTGCGCAGCTCGCGGACGCGGCGAAACCGTTCGCACCGGGCTGGGGCGCGGTCAACTCGGCGCTCGTTCTCATCGGATTGCTGGGAGTGCTCGCCTACTTCTTCTTCTCGATGCCGCACGAGGGGGTCCACGGCGCCGGTGCGCGCCTCGGCATCTACTTCCTCATGGTGGCCTTCGGGGCGAGCTTCGGCTACACGGTGATGGCCCGCGTCTCGCTCCTCATCGCTCGGGTCCAGTTCCTGCTCCGCGACTGGCTCCATGTCCTTCCGGGCTCGTAGCCGGCGGGGAAAGCAGGGCGAACGCCGCCTCCAAGGCGGCGTGATCGCCGACCAGCACCAGCACGTCTCCCGCGGAAAGCTCGAAGCCGGCGTCCGGGCTGAGATGGTGCTTTCCTTCTCGCACGACGGCGATCGCGAGCGCGCCGGTGCGGCCGCGAAGATCGAGCCGGCTCAAGGACTGCCCCACGGCGGGCGAATCCGGCTCGATGAGAAAGGTGTCGGTCAGCGCCCCTTCGATCATGCGGGAGATCGACTCGCGAAGCCCGCCGGTCACGTCGCGGCCGCGCAGGAATCCATACGCCTCCTCGCGGAGCGCGCTCTCCTGGATCCGGACGATGTTCCCCGGCACGTGAAACCGGCGCAGCACGCGCGTGAAGATCGCGATCGACGTTTCGAATTCCTCCGGGATGACCTCGTCCGCCCCGAGTCGCTTGAGCTCCGCCACCTCGGCCACGAGGAGCGTGCGCGCGATAAGGTGGGCGCCCGGATTGTCGCGACGCGTGATCGAGACAGCGACCCGGGTCGCGGCCGTGTCCGAGATCGCGAGCACCACGACCGCGGCGCGGCGCAGCCCGCAGGCATCGAGGGCGCTCCTGCGCGCGGCATCGCCCTGGCGCACGAAGTGGCCCTCGCGGCGCGCCCTCCGCACGAGGACGGGGTTGATCTCCAAGACGACGTAGGGAATCCCCGTCTCCCGGAGTACCCGCGCGAGATTCCGTCCGTTCACGCCGAACCCCACGATGATGACGTGCCCGGAACGCTCCGGCTCGCTTCGTGCCGCCGCGTGACCACGAAGTGCGCCCGGCCCGATCGCCTGCTCGGCAGCGGGCGTGGACGCCTGCTCGGCCGTCTGCGGAATCGTCGCTTCGGCCCCTTGGCCGCCGGGGAGCCGATCCGCCGAGGGCCGGCCGGCCCAGCCGGCGAGCCGCACGAGGAACGGGGTCATCGCGAGCGAGAGGACTGCGACCGCCAGGAACTGCTGCTCCTGGGGACCGGAGATCAGGCCGTTCGTCTTTCCGACCGAGGCGAGCACGAACGAGAACTCGCCCACCTGGGCGAGGGAGATCCCCGTGATCGCGGCGATCCGCGCTGGGAATCCGAGACCCCGCACCACCAACGCCGCGACCAGCGACTTCACGACCACGACGAGCAGCACCCACCCGCCGACCTGTGGCAGGATCCCTCCCAGCTCGCGCGCCTGAAGCAGCATTCCGATCGAGATGAAGAAGAGACTCCCGAAGAGATCTCGAAACGGGAGTACCTCCGCGATGACCTGGTGCGCGTACTCGGATTCGCTGACGAGGATCCCCGCGAGGAACGCCCCGAGCGCGGCCGAGAGGCCGAGCGATTTCGTGGCGAGCGATGCGCCGAGGCAGACCGCGATCGCCATCATGGCGTACAGCTCCCGGACGCCGCTCCGGAACACCGCGTTCACGAGCCGCGGCATGAGGTATCGCGCCGCGAGAAACGTCGCGCCCGCCGCGGCGACGCCCGCCAAGACGCTTGGTCCGGCGGCGAGGGCCGCCTTCCCCGCGAGCGCGGGGGTCACGATCAGCATCGGCACGAGCGCGAAATCCTGGAAGAGGAGGATTCCGAGGAGGAGTCTTCCCTGCGGCGCGTGCAGCTCTCCCCGCTCGAGGATCAGCGGGAGCACCATGGCGGTCGAAGAGAGCGCGACCAGCATTCCCGCGAAGACCGCGGCGTTGGGCGCCGGGCTGACCGGGCGGAGGAGCACGACCGCTCCGACGACCGCGACGGTGCCCAGAACTTGGAGCGGCCCGGCGATGAGGAACGCCCTGCCGATCTCCCGGAGACGGGCAAGGGAGAACTCGAGGCCGATCACGAAGAGGAGCACCGACACCCCGACCTCGGCGAGCACCTCGACGTGCCGCGGCTCGTGGACGAGGCCCAGGGCGCCGGGACCGATCGCGACCCCCGTGATCAGGAACCCGACGGCGGGAGGGATACGTAGGCGGCGGCTCGGAGCGAGGACGAGAATCGACGCCACGAGCACGACGACCAGGTCCAGCAGTACCGAGGAATCAGGCATCCGCCTCTCTCACACGCAGAGGTATATGTCTTCCCCTTCCACTCTGACTTCGTATGTCCGGACCCCGACGACTTCGGATTCGGGATTCTTGCCGGTCCGGACGTTGAATCGCCAGCCGTGCCACGGACAGGTCACGATCTCGCCCGCCAGGAGCCCCTCCCCCAGCTCGCCGCCCATGTGCGGGCACGTCCCTTTGATCGCGTAGAAGGCACCGTCGCAGTTGAATACCGCGATCCGCGTCCCGTTCACGACCACGACCATCCCTTTGCCGGGATCGAGATCCGTAATCCGCGCGACCTTGACGAGCTGCGTCATGGGCGGGAAAGCCCTCCGAGGAATGGAACGAAAAACGGCGCCCCGAGGCGGGACGCCGGTTCAATCATTCAAACGCGGTTTCCGGAGGCCTAGGGACTGCCGCAGCCTCCGCCGCCGCACCCGCAGCCTCCGCCCGAAGACGCTTCGCCGCCCTCTTCCGTCGCGAACGAACTGCCGCACCCGCAGCTCTTCACGGCGTTCGGGTTGTTGATCTTGAATCCACCGCCCTGGAGCGAATCATCGAAATCGATGGAAGCGCCCTTGAGATACTCGTAGCTCTGAGTATCCACGATCACCTTGACGCCGGCAGTCTCGAACACCTCGTCCTCGGCGGTCGCTGGATCCTCGCAGATCTCCATCCCGTAGGAGAGCCCGGAGCAGCCACCTCCCGAGACGAATACCCGTATGCCCTCGTAGGTTCCGCCGTTTTGCTCCATGATGGCCCTGATCTCGGCGGCGGCCTTGTCGGTCAAGCTGATCATAGATGTTCGCTACCTCCTAGGCTCGAAATTCTACCGAACGCGCGATACCGTGTCAATTTTGATCGCCTCGTCGGCGGATCGATTCGCTATTTGCGTCCGGGCCCTTGACCCGGCGGCCGGTCCGGGCGGCGGCCGATCTGGAGGATTCGCAGGAGATTCGTCCCGCCCGCCCGCGTCGTCGTGCCCGCGATCGCGACCGCCCAGTCGCCGCGTTTGAGGAGCCGGCGCTCGAGGAGCCGCCGCATGCCCAACTCGACCATCCCCTCGGCGGTTCTCCATCGAGGCACTTGAACCGGCGTGACCCCCCACGCGAGCGTGAGCCTCCGGCACGTCGCCTGAAGGGGCGTGAGCGCGATGATGGGCGAGGCGGGGCGCGCCTTGCTCACGAGCCGGGCGGAGTAGCCCGTGTGCGTGAAGACGACGAGCGCCCGTGCGCGAAGCTCCCGTGCCGCCTGGTAGGCGGTGTGGGCGAGCGCGTGGGTGGGCGATGCGAGCGCGGTGGTGTTCTCTCCGACGCGCCGGCCCCGCTGCGGCAGGCTCACCTCCTCCGCCTCCGCCGCGATCCGACCCATGGTCCGGATCGCCCTCTCGGGAT
>JACQPZ010000091.1 GCA_016207265.1 Candidatus Latescibacterota bacterium
CTCATCGCGCCCGCCGCTTCGGTCTCGTTCGTGGCATCGGCCTCGCCCGATACCGCGTCGGCGCTCGAGATCGCACCCGGCTCGCTCCCCCTCGCGCCGACCCAGAGCGCGACCGTCACCGTCACCGCGCGCGACCGCTTCGGCAACCCCGCGCCCGCGGCGCCGGTCACGGTCTATCTCGGGAGCCCGATCCGCGGCGCTCTCGAGTCGCTCGGCGCGACCTCGGGAGGCCCCGGCTCGCAGAGCGGGATCACCGACGGCTCGGGCGATCTTGCGGTGCGCTACCGCGCTCCGAGCGTCGCGCCGGCCGTGGACTCGATCTTCGCGCGCGGGCCCACGATCGGACCGGCCGGAATCGAGGCTTCAACCTCGCCCGGAGCGACCGCAGCGCTCCGCGTCTCGGCGGATTCCCTGACCTGGACCGCCGGGATCGCGGAGCGCGTGCGCGTGCAGGCGGTGGACGCGTTCGGGAACGTGGTCCTCGCGGACGGCGCGACGGTGACGATGCGGCCCTCGGGCTCGCTCGCGTGGGGCCCCGCGTCGGGGGCCCTCGTCTCGGGCGAGTTCTTCACGTTCGCGCGCGACACGGTCGCGGAGTCGGTTCTCCTGGGCGCCGACCGCGCGGGCGGGGGGAGCGGAAGCGGCGGCACGGCCGTCGTGGCGCCCGCCCTGCCCGCGGGGCTCATCCCGATCGCGGCGACGCGCGACAGCCTGACCGCCGACACGCGGAGCGCCGCCACCGTGACGCTCGGGCCCGTGCGCGACGCGTACGGGAATCTCGTGGCGCCGGGCACTCTGATCGGAGTCGCGGCGCAGGCCGGCACCCTCCTCGCATCGGACGCGAGCACGGCCTACCCGGGGCTCGACCTCGCGACCGGCGCGGACGGAACGGCCACCGTGCTCCTGGTCGCGCCGGCCGTGCCCGGACCGGATACGCTCCTCGCCGCGACCCGCGTGGGGAGCGCCGTGGGGAGCCATCCGTTCACGTACGTGCCGCCTCCGTCGATCGCCTACGTCTCGGGCTCGCTCGCGCCGGGGGCGGTGCTCCCGAACGGGAGCGCGTCGTTCACCCTGAGCCTCAGCAACACCGGCTCGGGCCCGATCCGGATCGAGACCCCATCCGCTCTCTCCTTCGGCGCGGGCTCGACCGTGTTCACGGCGAACGTCGCCCCCGTCGTCACGGTGGGCCCGGGCGCCACGGAGACAGTCGCGCTGGCTGCCGCGACCGTGTCTGCCGCGCTCACGCCCGGAGTCTACGCGCCGAGCTTCCGCGCGATCGGCACCGACGGGACCGGCGCGGCGTTCGATTTCTACCCGAGCCTCGCGGGCGCGCAGGTCACCGTCCTGGGGCTCGACGTGGCCGCGGTGAGCGCGTCGCCGGATCCCGCGCCCCTCGGCTACGCAACCCTCGCGCTCGTCTTCGACGTGGCGAATCCAGCCGGGATTTCGGCCTCGGTGACCGGGTTGAGCCTGAGCTACTCGGCGGGAGCGTTTGTCTTGAGCGGCGGACCGGCGCCGGCGATCCCCGCGACGATCTCTGCGGGAGGAACGACCCGGTTCACGCTCCCGGTTCAGGTTCCCTCGAGCGGCCTCGCGTCGGGAACGGTGGTTCAGGCGCGCCTTCACGCCACCGCCGATTTCTCAGGCACGGCGGTCGTCGACTCGAACGCCGTGGCGCTCTCCTTCCGCGTCGTCTCCGCGGCGCGGATCGCCTCGGTAGCGGGAACCGGCGCGCCGGCCCGGCTCCTGCGCGCGCGGACCGCTGGCCCGGGCGTGCGCGTTGAGAACACGGGCTCCTCGGCGGTCACCCTCCTGCGCGGAACGACCCGTCTCGTCTTCGACCGCGGCGCAACCGTGCTCGCCGCTGGTCTTTCAGCGAACGCGATCGTCGCGGCGTCGGACCGCGTGGATCTTAAGTTCGATTCGCTCGCCGTTCCCCCGGGAACGCCGAAGGGTCGCTACCGCGCCCGGATCTTCCTCGACGGCACGGAATCGGGCCAGGCCTTCGCGGACACGATCGATTTCGCTCCCGACAGCCTCGACGTTGTCGATCCCGCGATCCTCGCGGTCCTCGCCGGATCGCTCGCTCCCGACACCGTGAGCGCGGGGCAGGATCGGCCGCTCTCCCTCTCGCTCCGAAACTCGGGGGACGTTCCGTTCGCTTTGGACGCGGGGACCGCGCTCGACCTGGGTCCTCCCGTCGGGGTCTCGCTCGCGATCGGCGCGGCCGCGGCGGTCCAGCCGGGGCAGACCCTCCCCCTTTCGTTCGCGGGGGGAGCCCTTGGCGCCGCGGCGACTCCCGGGGCCGCCGCCGCGACCCTCGAGGCGACGGGATTCGAAGACGGCGTGCCCCGCGCGGAGAGCCTGCCGGCGGGGACGCTCTACGCCGAGCCCCCGGCGGCTCTCGTCTACGTCGCGCGCTCCACGGCGCCCCGGGAGACGCGCCCCGGAGCCACCGTGGACGTGACGCTCGACCTCCGAAACGGGGGAGGATCGCCGTTCGTGCTCGACCCCGCCGCGTCGCGCCTCACCGTGAGCGACGGCGTGGACGTGATGACGGCGCTCGCCTCGGGCGCTCCCGTTTCGCTCGGGCCCGGAGCGCAAGCGACCCTTTCGTTCCCGGGGGTCTCCGTCCCGGCGGGCATGGCGAGCCAGCCCTATCGCGTGGACCTCGTGCTTCACGGGAGCGAGTGGGGAATGGCGGACAGCGTGGCCGCGGCTTCCCCGGACAGCGAGTTCACCGTGCTCGAGCCGCTCGGGGCGCTCCAGGTGCGCGCGTTCGATGCTTCGGCGCCCGTGCAGGTCTCGCCCGGCTCGACTCCGGTTCGCGCGTGGGGGCTCGAGCTGACGCCGCTCACTCCGCCCGGAGGCGCCACGCGTGATTCGCTCCGGACGATCGCCCTCACGGTGCTTGCGGACGGCTCCGCGGGACTTCCGCCCGCGTCCACGATCGCGTCGATCGCGCTTCGCGACCGCGCGGGTGCGACGGTGGCGCAGGCGGCCCCCGCCGCCGCGAATCCCGTCCCGCTCGCTCTCACGCCGCCGCTCCTCATGACCGGCGCGCCCGAGTCGCTCGTCATCGAGATCACGCTGGCCGCGGGCGCGGCCGGCGCCGCGTCGCGGGTCGCGCTGCGGCTCGGCCAGGCCACGGACGTGGTCGCGGTGGACGCGCTGACCCAGGTGCCCGTCTCGGTCGTGGGAGGCGGCGGGCTCCCGTTCGCCCCGCTCACCTCTCCCGAGATCACGCTCTTCGAGCGGGCGCACGGCTACCCGAATCCGTTCCACGCGGGGCGCGACGCCGTGCGGCTCTCCTACGTCCTCGCGCAGGATTCGCCGGTGCGCGTGGCGATCTACACGCTCCTCGGCGATCTCGTGCGCGAGATCTCCCTCCCCGCGGGAAGCGCGGGCGGCGCGGCCGGGTTGAACGAGGTCCCGTGGGACGGCCGGAACGGTTCCGGGGAGATCGTGCGTCCCGGCGTCTACGTCGCGCGGATCGAAGGATCGGGCGCGAGGGTCGAGATCAAGGTGGGGGTGCTGCGATGATCCGCCGCCGCGCGCGCCGTCTGATCCGCGCGCTCTGCGCCGCGTCGCTCCTCCTCGCCGCCCTCTTCGGAGTGCGGGCCCGGGCCCACGGGCAGACCGCGGGAACAACGAATCTCCTCTCGACGCCGGCGGGCTGGCCGAGCGTCGGCGCCGCAAGCGGCTTCACGGGCTTGGCGCTCGATCCGCTCGCGATCTACATGAACCCCGCAGGCCTCGCCGCCCAGGACGAGCGGACGTTGCTCCTCCACCACGGCATGCTCCAGTTCTCCACGACGTGGGATCTCGCCGCCGTCTCCTATCCGGTGCCCGGACTCGGCGGCTTCGGGCTCGGATTCGCGAGGATCGGGACCGGAGGGATCGACGCCTACGATGCCGCGAACCGGCCCCTGGGCTCGATCGACTACCGCGAGACGGCGGCGGCCGCGAGCGTCGCGCGGCGGATCCGCGGGCCGGTCTGGGGCGGGCTCACGTTCAAGATCCTGGGTCAGTCCCTCGGCGGCGTCTCCGCCTCCGCGCCCGCGCTCGACCTGGGAGTTCTCTACAGGCCGTCGCTGTTCCGCGGCGGTCAGATTGGGCTCTCGGCGCAGAACGTCGTCGCGGGCTCGCTCGATCTGGGAGGGACGACCCCGGCGCTCGACCGCTCGTTCCGGCTCGGAATCGCGAGCCCCGAGTGGCGCCTCAATCCGCTCAGCGCGGCGCGCGTCGTCGTGGACCTCGCGAGCCGCGGCACCGAGGGGATGAAGCCTCGGGTCGGCCTCGAGTTCGCGCGGGGAGGCCTGGGAGCCGTGCGCGCCGGCATCTCGGACGGGAGCCCTACGCTCGGGCTGGGTCTTCGCTTCCGGCGCTACGGCTTCGACTACGCCTACCAGAGCGGCCCCGTCGGGGCCACGCAGCAGTTCGCGGTGCGGCTCGCGTGGGGAGAGCCGATCGGCCGATACGAGGCGCGCCGCACGATGGAGCTTCGGCGCGCGGCGGAGGATTCGATCCGGGCGGGGAGGGCGCGCGAGATCGCACGCGACCGCGATCGCGCCGAGGAATCCGAGCGCTCCGGCGATTGGGAGAGAGCGCTCGTTCTCTGGGAGGTGCTCCAGCGCGAGGACCCGGGGCGGCCCCACTACGCCGCCCGCGCCGAAAGCGCGCGCGTCGCGGTCCGCTCCCGCGCCGAGGCGGCCGTCGCGGCGGATGGAGACCGCCGCGTCGCGTTCGCGCTCGCGGGAATGGCGCGGCAGGCCCTCGCGCGCGGCGACGTGGAGGAAGCCGCGGGGCTCGTGCGCGGCATCCGCCCGGACGCGGGCGGGGTATCGGCGGACACGGTCGCAGCGCTCGCGCGGGACGTCGCGGCGGCCCGCGACCGCGCCGCGGACCTGGCGCTCTCCCGCGCGGATTCCCTTGAGGCGAAGGCCCGGGTCCTCGACGCGGCCCGGGACGTCGCGCTCGCCATGAGGTTGAGGCCCGACGACGAGCGCGCTCGCGCGCACTGGGTCACGCTCGAAGGCTCGATCGGAAAGAGCGCCGCCGAGGCGCAGATCCTGGCCCGGAAGCTCGCGGCGCTGGAAGCGCTCCTCGAGGTCTCGCGCGCGTATTCCGAGGGGCGGTACGTGGAGGCCAAGGTCTCCGTCCAGCGCGCCCTCTCGCTCGATCCCTCGAGCGCCGAGGCCCGGGATTGGCGCGACCGGATCGAGCGGCGGCTCTCGACTCCGAAGCCCGAGCTCGACGCGCGGATCAAGCAGCTCTACATCAAGGGGATGGAGGCGTTCACCTCCGGCGACTACCGCGAGGCGCTCAGGAACTGGGAGCAGATCCTCGTGCTCGACCCGCTGAACGAGAGCGCGCGACGGAACGTCCTCGAGGCGAGGGAGCGGATGAAGGCGGAGGCGCGCCGATGAGCCCGAAGCAGATGCCGACCCGCCGGTTCCAGCTTCGCGTTCCCGCGGAGGACCTCCATCTCGCCGAGATCCGGGACTTCATCCAGGAGGTCGGAGAGAAGATCCAGATTCCGGGCAAGGTCCTCGGGAACACGAAGCTCGCCGTGGACGAAGCGTGCACGAACATCGTCAGGCACGGCTACAAGAGCGACTCGGGCTTCATCGAGATCGTGGTCACCGGGAACCAGCGCGAGTTCTCGATCGCGATCCACGACAAGGGAACGAGCTTCGACCTCCGCAACGTCAAGAGCCCCGACCTCAAGATGTACGTCGAGACGCGGCGCCGCGGCGGCCTCGGCGTGTTCCTGATGAACCAGCTCATGGATGACGTCCGCTACCGCGCGGGGAGCGACGGAAACGTCCTCACGATGACGAAGCGGCTGCGCGGGCGCGGGCGCCGGCGCGGGCGGGGGCCGCAGCGTCGCTCGCTTCGGTTCGCGTACACGCTCCAGGCCTTCGGCGCGCTGACGATTCTCGTCCTGGTCGCCTTCGGAGTGATCCACGCGCGCCAGATCCGGACCGTGCGCGAGGAAACGGTCGCCCACGCCCACCGCGTCGCGGGCGGGCTCCTCGCGCCGGCGCTCGACCTCCTCTCGCGGCCCGAGCCGATGTCGATCGAGCAGACGCTTCTCAACCAATCCATCCGAGCCGCGCTCAAGGCGAACCCCGAGTACGTCTCGGCGCGCGTCCTGGACGCCGGCGGCCGGGTCTGGGCGTCGAACCGCTTCGAGGAGCTGTTCATCCGGCGGGAGGTCCCGGCGGTGGGGGCCACGTTGAAGAATCGGGCCGCCGCGGCCGCCCTCGGCACGGTCGGCGGCGGGGTGCGCACGGTGGTCGATCCGGTGCCGGGGGGCGCCCCGGTGAAGGGCGGTGCCCCCCGCGTCGCGGGGTGGGTCACGATCGGCATCCGCGAGGGCGCGGTCGACGCCCGTATCGCGGGCGCTCGGGCCGAGCTTGCGACGATCGCGCTCCTCACCCTTTTCCTCGGGTGCGCGCTCGCCTCCGTTCTGATCGGGATCTTCGTCCGGCCCATCCAGGTCCTCTCCGACAACGTCAGGGCGATCGGCGAGGGGACGATGGTCGCGGAGGTCGGAGGCTCGGGGAACGAGGATATCGACGAGATCGCCCGCGCGTTCAACGAGATCACCGCCAAGTTCCGCGCCGCGCAGGGAAACCTGGTCGAGCAGGAGCGCCTCCAGAAGGAGATGCAGGTGGCGCAGGAGATCCAGCAGAGCCTCCTCCCGCGGCGCGTTCCCGAGCTCGAGGGCTACGAGATCGGCGCGCTCTACCGCGCGGCGAAGGAGGTGGGCGGCGACTACTACGATTTCGTCCAGGTGGACGAGCGGACCGTGGGCGTCGTGGTCGCGGACGTCTCGGGGAAAGGCGTCCCCGGCTCGCTGGTCATGACCATGATCCGCACGGCGCTTCGGATGGAGGCGCGCGGGAACCGCTCGGCCTCGGACGTGATGGCGCGGATGAACTCCTTCGTCACGGAGGACATGAAAAAGGGGATGTTCGTGACGATGTTCTACGTCGTGCTCGACTCGGTGAACCGCGTCGTGACCTACGCGAGCGCGGGGCACAACCCGATGATCCTCCACCGGGGAGAATCGGACGCGACCTATTTCCTCAAGCCGAAGGGGATCCCGGTCGGGATCGACGCGCCGGACGCGGACCTCTTCCGGAAGACGATCAGCGTGGAGAAGCTGACTCTGTGCAAGGACGACATGCTGGTGATCTACACCGACGGAATCACCGAGGCGATGAACCCCTCGCGGGAGCAGTTCGGGGAGGGGCGCCTCCTCGCGGCGATCAAGAAATTCGGCCATCTCTCCGCGCAGGAATTCTCCGAGGCCCTGGACAGGGAAATCCATGAATTCACCGCGGGGGCGCTCCAGAACGACGACATCACTCTCGTTGCGATCAAGGAGAAGGTCGCCCCCGAGGAGCGGCTCGAGGAGAAACGGCGGGAGCTCTTCCGCATCGTCGAGGAGGAGGGGATCCCGGTCGGGGAGGCCTGCGAGCGGCTCCACGTGGCGCCCTCGACCTATTACCGCTACCGGAGGCGCGTGGCGGAGATCGGGGGAGAAGCGGGGCTCAAGAGCATCCGTCCCCGAACGGGGCTCGCCCGCGCGAGCCTCGAGGAGGAGGCGGCGATCCTCGAGATCGTCCGGACAGACCCCCTCATGGGCGCAAAAAAGATGTGGGAGACCCTCCGGGCGAGCGGCCGGTGCGGGCCCCATCTGACCCCCGCCGGAGTCTACGTAACCCTAAGGCGTCACGGGCTTAACACGAGGGAAAAAAGGCTTGAGATTTCCCGCAGCGGCACCGATAGACGTATGGCGAGGCTGGCCCAGGCGCTTTCCCAAGCCGCCCCGGCCGGTCCCGTCCCGGACGAGCACAAGGAGGGGGAGAATGAAGGGAATTGACGTCTACGTCGAGGAGGCGCTCCAGAACAGGGGAGTTTCGATCTTGCGCGTCTCGGGCTACGTGGACACGACCACGAGCCCCGACCTCGAGCGCCGTCTCCAGGCGCTCCTTCGCGAGAAGCGCTACCACGTCGTGGTCGATCTTTCCCGCGTGGAGTACATCTCGAGCGCGGGATGGGGGATCTTCATCAGCGAGATCCGGGAGATCCGCGAGCACGGCGGCGATCTGAAGCTCGCCGGGATGGTCCCCGACGTGAAGGAAGTCTTCGACCTCCTCGAGTTCGAGAACATCCTCCAAGCCTACACGGACGCCGACCTCGCAGTGGCTTCGTTCGGGCCGATCGTCCCCGCGAACGCCGACCCGGCCCCGGCCCCGGCTCCCGCCGGGGGCTCGTTCACCCGAGCGGATTCGGAAGTGTCGCGGCGCACCGAAACGGTCCTCTCCGACGACGACCTCGTACGCGAGATCGTGCGCCAGCACCCCGACTACGGGCTCATGCGGATCCAGAAGGAGCTGCGGCGCACGGAGCGCGGAGGCCGCGAGCTGAATCCGGTGCAGCTCTACGTCCTCCTCCGCAAGCTGGAGCTGGATACGCGCGAGCGGCGCGATGCGTTCGCGAAGGGGAGCGCCGCCCCGGCGGGGCCGAGCCGAAGCTAGGTCGTTCCCGGCCCGCGGGACGCGGGTCGAAGCCAGATCGCACTAAGTCAGATCGCACTTGACCTGCGGGGCTTGAGCCCCTACCGTTTTCTCACGGCCTTCTCCCGCGAAGCCGCGCTCCCCGTGATCCGACCCCGCCCTTACAACCCGGGAACCATCGAGAGACCGCACAGCCGCTCTCGGACCAGCTCGTGAACCTCTCGCTCTCTTCCGCGCCCAGCGTCGGCGCGCTCATCGTGCTCGGCTTCTGCGTCGCGCTCGCGCTCACGCTCTACCTCACCCGCTACCCGATGCTCCCGCCGCGCCGCCGCGGCGTGCTCGTCGCCGTTCGCGCGGCGACGCTCGTCGCGCTCGTGCTCGCGTCGTTGGCGCCGGTGTTCCGCTACTCGAGCGCCTCCAGGGAGCGAAACCGCGTGCTCATCCTGGTGGATCGCTCGGGGAGCATGGAAGTCCCCGACGGGGACGCCGCCGGCAGGAGCCGGCGCGAGGTGGCGGACAGCGCCGCGGTCGCGATCGCCGAGAATCTGAAGGGACGCTACGACGTGCGGATCGCGTCCTTCGACGCGACATTGGGGCCCGTCGGGAAGCCCGAATCCTGGTCCGGCGCCACGCGCCCGCGGGGGGCGGGCGAGACGGCCCTCGGCGATGCGTTGCGCGAGGCGTTGGTCCGGATGGATCCCGATTCGGTGGCCGCGTTTCTCGTGCTGAGCGACGGCGCCGTGAATCGAGGTGAGGATCCGGAGCGCGCGCTCGAGGGCTCGGTCCCCGTGTTCGCGCTCGTCGTCGGTGCCGCTGAGAATCCCCCGACGACGGGGATCGGAGGCGTGGACGCTCCGGGCGAAGTCGTGGTGGACCGGCCGGCGGTCGTCACCGTCACCATCCGTCACGGCGCGCGATCCACGGCGCGCGGCGTCGCGAGGATCCGCGAGGGAAGCCGGGAATTGGGGCGGGCGCCGTTCGCGCTCGAGGGCTCGGGCGCGGTCGGCCGGGTCGCGCTCCCGTTCACGCTCCGCGAGCCCGGAAAGCACTTTCTGGCGGTTACGCTCGACAGTCTGCCCGGCGATCCGCTCCCTCAGAACAAGCGCCGTTTCATCGTCGTGAACGCACGCCCTCCAAAACGGCTCGCGCCCCTTCTTGCGTCGGCGTGGGACTGGGATCTTCGCTCCTTCGCGCGCGGCGTGGAGGAAGACACGGCCTGGGCGGTGGTCCGATATGTCCCGTCGGGTCCCGATCGAGTCGCGCCACCCGGAGGCACGGCGCAGAGCCTGACGCAGGCGCTCCGCGACGCCGAAGTGGCCGCGGCGCGCTACGACGCCCGGACGATCACGCCGGAGCGGGCCGCCGACTGGCTCCGTTTCCTGGAGCGCGGCGGCGGCCTTCTCTTGTGGGTCGATCCGAGGCACCGCCCGCCGACCACGACGCCGTTCACGCGCGCGCTCGGCATCGAGTGGCGCGATTGGTCCCGCGCGGCCGGCCTCAGCACCGGCCTCGAGCTGACGGCTTCGGGGCGCGGCCACGAGATCTCGCTCTTGGGCGGCGACGCGGCGACCGCGGCCGCGGCGTGGCGCTCGCTTCCTCCCGTGCAGTCGCCGCTCGTTCTCAGCGTGAGAGGATCGCCTCTCGTCCCGCTCCTCGAAGCTCGTTTCGGACCCGAGGCCGTCCCGATCCTCTTCGCCGGGAGGGTCGGGGCGGGACGGGTAGCCGTCTTGAACGCCTCGGGCGTCTATCGCTGGGGGCTCACCGCGTCGGGGCTCGGGGGAAGCGCGGGAGTCGAGGCGTCGTTCTTCGGCGGCCTCTGCCGCTGGCTTGCTCGGAGCGCGGACGACCGCCCGGTAACGCTGAGCGCCCCCGCGATCACGGCCGAAGGGCGCCCGATCCCGCTTCGGATCTCGCTCGCGAGCCCCGCGGATGGACCGGGCGCGCGAGCGATCGTGAGCGCGCGCCGGATCGACGGGAGCGGACGCGGGGCTCCGCCCGGCGCCGCCGGGCAGGTATCGCCCGCGCTCACCGCGTCCGGGGAAGGCGGGTTCTCGGGCTCGATCGCGCTTCCCGAGGGAATCCATTCGATGGTGGGCCGCGTGGACCGAGGCGGCCGGCTTCTCGGCATCGACAGCGTGCGGATCGCGGTCGGCGAGGAGGGCGTGGAGTTCGAGTCGCTGCGCGCCGACCCCGCCGTGCTGGAGCGCCTCGCGTCGAGCGCCGGCGGAGCCGCGACCCCGATCGGAAAACCGGAGCCCGTGCTCGCGCGCCTGCGCTCGCCGGATCTGGCGCGGGCGCGGCTCGCGGAGCTGGATCTGTTTCACAACGTGCCGCTCTTCGTCGTGCTCGTGCTTGGCGCGAGCGTCGAGTGGATCCTGCGCAAGAGGTATCACCTGCTTTAGCTCTGGGCGTGCCGCCGCGCCCGGTGTGGGCTCGGCGGCGCCGATCCCCGCTCGGCTCGGACTCCCCGATTTCGCCGCAAGCTCTCCCCCCCGCCTCCGTAACCACGGAGGGACTCTCCATGCTCCGATCCGAAGTGCCGGTTCCGGCCGCCGCGGTCGCGATTCGCTCGCGCGCGATCACGCCGTCCGGCTCGCGAACGGCAGCGCTTGCGCTGGCCGGGATCCTCGCGGTCGCGGCCGGGCCCGCGGGCGCCGACCTTCTCTTGAATGAAGTGCTCTACGACCCCCTCGGGGCCGACGACGGCGCCGAGTTCGTGGAGCTGATGAACCCGGATTCGCTCGCGGTTCCGCTCGGTGGCGTCGTGGTGGAGGTCTGCGACGGGGCAAGGCCCGGCGCGTGGACGCCGGCGCACGTGTTCGCCCCGGGCGACACGGTCCCCGCGCGCGGACTCTATCTCGTCGCGGGCCCGTCGCTGCTCGTGGCCATGCAGAACGGTCCCGACGCCGTGCGACTCACGCGCGGCGGGTCCGTGCTCGATCTCCTGGGATATGGCGACCTAGCGGCGCCCGAGCTGTACGAGGGGGAGCCGGCGGCCGACGCCGCATCGGGTGAAAGCCTTGCCCGCCTTCGAGACGGCGTCGACACGGAGTGGAACGCCTCGGATTGGGCGCCCGAGCCGATTCCGACGCCCGGCCGCCCGAATCATCCCGACGTGAGGGTTGCGTTCGTGCCGGGAAGCGTGCGCGCCTCTCCCGAAGTCTCGTGGCCCGGCGAGGGAGTGGCGCTCGCCGCCTTCGTCAAGAATCTCGGTCGCGTCGAGATCGAAGGATCCCGATGGAGCGCCGAGGTCTCGATCCGGTTCGGAGCCGCGGCGTCCGACACGACCGGCGGTTCCCCGGCGGGCGGGTCCGCGCCGGGGGATTCCCCGTGGTCCGCCGAGCCGATCGCGACCACTCCCGGAACGACGCTCGCCCCGGGTGAGAGCGTCGCCGTCGTATGCCGGTTCCTCGCTCCCGCGCCGGGTCCCTTCGCACTCCGATCTGTACTCCGCGATCTCCTTGCCTCGGGCGCGGAAGGAGTGGGCTCAAGCGTCGGCACGGGAATCGGCTCCGCCGGATGGACCGGGAGCGTCGTCGATACCGCGGTCGTCCCATCGCGCTCCGTTGCAGGACCGCTCGTCGTGAACGAATTCGCGTTTCGCGATCGTGGCTTTGGCGAATGGGTCGAGATTCTCGCGCTCGAGGCTGTTCCCGACATCGGAGCCTTCGCGATCTCGGACGCGGGCGGCGTCCCGCGCGCGATCGAACGGGGGCCTGTGTCGCGCGGCGCGCGCGAGGGGGATCTC
>JACQPZ010000077.1 GCA_016207265.1 Candidatus Latescibacterota bacterium
CCCGTAGAAGATGAACGGTGGGGCTCCCGGATCGTTCGAGAACAAGGTGTCTCCCGCCGTCAGGATCGGCGTGGCTGAATAGCCGGCGCGGAGCGACCGGACCATCGATTCCCCTTTCGTGCGGAAGCCGGCTCCGGGGCCCGCCACGATCGGCGGATTGGGCGGGCCCGCGGCGGCCGGGGAAGCGAGGAGGGCCCCGGCGATCAGGAGCCAAGCGGCCGCGGCACCGCGGAGCGCGGCCGGTGCGGATGGGAGCACGGTCGGCGCCGTTCGATTCATGCGACACATGATTATAAGGCCATAAGATACTGACATATTATTCGTTATGCTCAGTCATCATCTCCTTCGCTCGGGATGACGAAGCGTCCTTCCTCCCGCCGGACGACCTCCGCGGGCGTGCCCTGATCGCTGTCGACGTAGTAGATCAGCGTGATGTCCTTGTCGGTGAGGTCGATCTTGTGCTGCTTCTTGGCGTACCCCACGACGCCCTCCTGGATCGCGTCGACGAACGCCGCGATCTCGCGCTTCGCCTCCTCCACGTCGTCGGTACTCCCGATGATCTCGGCGACGATCAAGTGGTGCTCCCGGTCGTAGTACACCAGAGTCGTCTCTTCGAGTCCCGCGACGACCCGGAAGATGCCGCGCACCCGCCGCGCGATATCGTCGCCGATCGTGTAGACGTAGGGCGAGCTGAGCTTCGGGTTGTGCGCCGCGACCTCTGACGCGGCGGTGAGGATCAAGGCGGCGGCGATTCCGAGAAGCGCCGTGAGGCGCGCGGTCCGAGGCGGCATCGCGGCTCGGCGCGGCATCGCGGTCCGGGGTCGGCGATTCATTCCGGTCATGGCATCCTCCGTTCGCAGAGTTCGACGAGCACCCCGTGGAGCGATCGGGGGCTCAGGAACGCGATCTTGGTGTGGTGGCTTCCTTCCCGCGGCGTCCGGTCGATCAGCTCCATGCCGGCGGCCGCGGCCTGCTCGAGCGCCTTCCCGATGTCCGTCACGTAGAACGAGAGATGGTGGATCCCGTCGCCGCGCTTCTCGAGGAACCGCCCGACGGGGGACTCCTTATCCGTCGGCTCCAGGAGCTCGACCTCGGCGGAGCCGCAGCGCAGGAACGCGATCTTCACCTTCATCGGCTCGAAGTGGATCGTATCGGTGTGGTGGAATCCGAATGCGCGGACCCAGACCGGCACCGCGGCGTCGAGCGACCGCACCGCGATCCCGACGTGCGCGAGACCGAGGATGCGGCTCACGGCAATCCCCACACGTGGTGGCGGAGGAGCACGAGGAGCGCGATTCCGAGTGCGATCCGGTACCAGCCGAAGGGCTCCAGGCCGTGACGGGTCAGGTAGCGTAGAAAGGAACGGATCGCGATCGCGGCGACGATCGCGGCGACGGCGAGCCCGGTGAGGAACGCCCCGAGACCGATCTCGGAGCCGCTCAGGAGCGATTCCCGACTTCGCACGAGATCGAAGAGCGTGGCGGCGCCGAGCGTGGGGAGGGCGAGCAGGAACGAGAACTCGGCGGCCACCACCGGAGTGCAGCCGAGGAGGAGCGCCGCGAGAATCGTGACCATCGCCCGCGAGGTGCCCGGCCAGAGGGAGAGAATCTGCCCGAACCCGATCAGGAGCGCGACCCGGAGCGGGACCGAGTCGAGGTTCGTGATGGAAGGTGCTCGGACGCTGGCGCGGCGGCGCCGCTCGAATAGGACCATGGCCACTCCGCCCACGAGAAGCGCGAGCGCCACGGGGAAGGGACCGAAGAGATTCGCCTTGATCGCGCGGTGGAGGATCAGTCCGACGACCGCAGCGGGAAGGAACGCCACCGTGAGCTTGAGCAAGAGGCTCCGCCCGGTCGGGTGGGCCCGCACGGCGCCCTGGAGCAGCTCGCCGACGCGCGAGCGGTAGAGCCATACGACCGCGAGCAGCGCGCCGGCCTGGATCACGATCTCGAAGTCGTTCATGACTCCTCCGACGAGGCCCATCGCGTGCGCCGAGAGGATGAGATGCCCGGTCGATGACACCGGCAGGAACTCGGTGAGACCCTCCACCGCGCCCAGGATGGCTGCCTGAAGGATGGTCATCCCGGCCCGGCGTTCGGGTCGTGCGTGCCGTACACGCGGCGCAGCTCGTCCGAGATCTCGCCGAGCGTCGCGCCCGCCTTGACCGCGTCGATCACGCCCGGAACGAGGTTCATCTCGCGCCGCGCGAGATCTCCGAGCCGGCCGAGCGCGTGATTCGCGTGCTCGCCGTCCCGGGCCGCCTTGAACGCCCGGACGCGCTCCGCCTGCGCTTCTCCCAGCGCCGGGTCGAGCGTGAACGCAGGCGAGGGCGCCTCGTCGGCGTCCCGGAAGCGGTTCACCCCGACGACGACCTGCTCTCCCCGCTCGACTCTCGTCTGGAACTCGTACGCGCTCTGCTCGATCAGCTCCATCGGATAGCCGGCCCCGATCGCCCGCACGGCTCCGCCCATGCCATCGATCGTCTCGATCAGCTTCCGCGCCTCGTTCTCGATCCGATCCGTCCGCTCCTCGAGTGCCCAGGCGCCGCCCGCCGGATCCACCGCGCTCGCGACGCCGGTCTCGTGCGCGATGATCTGCTGCGTGCGAAGCGCCACGGTCGCCGCCTCCTCTCCCGGAAGCGAGAGAGCCTCGTCGTGGGAGTTCGTGTGGAGCGACTGGCACCCGCCGAGCACGGCGGCGAGGGCCTGGATCGCGACGCGGGCGATGTTATTGAGGGGCTGCTGCGCGGTCAGGGTCGAGCCGGCCGTCTGGGCGTGGAAGCGGAGCTTGAGCGAGTTCGGGTCGCGGGGATGAAACCGCGCCTCCATGAGCTTGGCCCAGAGGCGGCGCGCGGCTCTGAACTTCGCGATCTCCTCGAGAAAATCGTTGTGCGCGTTGAAGAAGAAGGAAATCCGGGGCGCGAACCGGTCCACGGCGAGGCCCCGATCCACGGCCGCGCGCACGTACTCCAGCCCGTTCGCCAAGGTCAGCGCGACCTCCTGCACGGCGGTCGAGCCCGCCTCGCGGACGTGGTAGCCGCTCACCGAGATCGGATTCCACTGTGGCATCTCCTCGGCGCAGAACTCGATCAGGTCGGTCGCGATCTTGAGGGAGGACGCCGGAGGGTAGATGTAGGTCCCGCGCGCGATGTATTCCTTCAAGACGTCGTTCTGCACGGTACCGGAGAGCTTGGCGCGCGGAATCCCACGTCGGTCCGCCACCGCGATCACCAGCGACAGGAGAATCATCGCCGTCGCGTTGATCGTCATTGAGAGACTCACGCGGTCGAGCGGGATGCCCTGGAGGAGCCGCTCCATGTCCTCCAGCGTGGAGATCGCCACCCCGGACCGGCCCACCTCGCCGAGCGCGCGGGGGTGGTCCGCGTCGTAGCCCATCTGCGTCGGCAGGTCGAACGCGACCGAGAGTCCCGTCTGACCGAGCGAGAGGAGGTAGTGATAGCGCTGGTTCGAGGATTCCGCAGTCCCGAAGCCCGCGTATTGGCGCATCGTCCAGAGCCGCGAGCGGTACATGTGCGGGTGGATGCCGCGGAGGAACGGCGGCACGCCCGGGAGGTCAGCGCCGGCGTCCGCGGTGCGCGCCGCCCCGGCGCGAGCCTGCGACGCGAGCGTCCTCGCGAGATCGGCACGCGACATGGCGGTCAGGGCTCGCCGGGGATGATCGCGACGAGAAGCTGCCCCGTCTCGACGGCCGTCCCCGGCGCGACCGGGATCGACGCGACGCGGCCCGAGAGGGGAGCGGGCAGCGCGTTCTGCATCTTCATCGCCTCGATCACGATGACGGGTCGGCCCGCCTCGACCTCGTCCCCGACC
>JACQPZ010000078.1 GCA_016207265.1 Candidatus Latescibacterota bacterium
AGTTCCCGGTATCCGAGCGTGCGCGGGCCCGGCGCGTCGGCCGGAAGGTTGCGCTCGACGAGCCGTCTCGCCTCGTCGAGGAAGCCCTCGCGAAGCTGGCAATCGATGCGCGCCGCGATCCGATCGCGCAGCATGGGTCGCGGCCACCGGAGCCCGAACAGAAGCGCGGGGAGCGGGACGCGCGGCCGCTCTTTCCTGAGCACGCTGATCGGCCGCCCCGTCAGCTCATGGACTTCGAGCGCGCGGATCACCCGGACAGAATCTCCGGGAAGAATCGAGGCAAGCGCATCGGGGTCCACCTTCCCGAGATCGGAGCGGAGCGATTCGAGCCCCTCCTCGGCGAGGCGGCGGGTCAATCTCGCGCGGATCTTCTCGTCGCGGGCCGGCCCCATGAACAAGCCTTCCAGCACCGCCCGGATGTAAAGCCCCGATCCGCCCGCCACGACCGCCAGCCTCCCGCGGGATTCGATCGCTTCGATCGCGGAGCGGGCGTCGCCGCCGTAGCGGCCGGCGCTGTAGGTTTCGGACGGATCGAGGAAAGCGACCAGATGGTGCAGGATGCGCGCGCGCGCGGAGGCCGAAGGGGCTCCGGTGCCGATTTCGAGGCCGCGGTACACCTGCCGGGAGTCGGCGCCGACGATCTCGCCCCGGAGTCGCTCGGCGAGCCGAAGCGCGACCTCGCTCTTCCCGGAGGCGGTCGCGCCGACCAGGACGACCCGTGGCGGCGGACGCTTCCCCTCAGCGGCGCCCAAAGCGGCGGTCCAGCTCCTCCATCGTAACGCGCACGTACGTGGCGCGCCCGTGCGGGTCCCCGTGCGGGAGGCTTGTGGCGAAGAGCCGGTCGAACAGGGCGCGCCGTTCCACCGGATTGAGGATCTGCCCGGTGCGGACCGCAGCGTGGCATGCGAAGGACTTCGCGATGTGCTCCTCCGGGGCTTCGCCGCGCTCTCCCAGCGTGTCCACGGATGCGAGCACCGCCTTCAGCGAATCGATGGCGGCGTTCTCCGGGACCAACGCGGGCACGCCCCGAACCGCGACCTGCCGCTCGCCGAAGAGCGAGACGTCGTATCCGAGGCGCTTCAGGTGGGGCTCCAGCATCAGAAGGGCGTCCAGCTCCGGAGGGGTGAGATCCACCACCCTCGGGAACAGCAGCGCCTGGCTCGATCCCGCGCCTCCGAAGAGACTCGCGCGCGCTTCCTCGTAGAGAATCCGCTCGTGCGCCGCGTGCTGGTCCACGACGACGAGGCCGCCACGGATCGGAGCGAGGAGGTATCGCTCGTGGAGCTGCCAGATCGGGATCTCCGGCTCGCTCAGGCTCTCCCTCAGATCACCCTGATCCCGGTCGCGGACCGCGGCCTCATCGGCGCCGGGCGGGGCGTAGAGGGCGAGCATGAGCGCTCCCTCCCCTTCGACCGCGGATTCCCTCGCGGGTCCCGGCGCGTACGCGGCGGCGCTCCCCGCGGGGCGCTCCGCCCCGGGCGATTCGGGGAGCGCGATCCCGACCGGAACGTACCGCCGCATCGCGATCTCGGCCGCCCCGCGGACCATCCGAAACAAGCGCGCCTCGTCGCGGAAGCGGACCTCGCGCTTCGTCGGATGGACGTTCACGTCGACCAGCTCGGGATCGATCTCGACGAGCACGAGCGCCAGCGGATAGCGGTCCCCGGCGATCAGATTCCCGTACCCCTGGCGCACGGCGGCGCCCAGCGTCGGAGACGAGACGATGCGGCCGTTCACCGCGAACGTCTGATGGTCGCGGGAAGCCCGCGCCTGCTCGGGTGCGCCGAGAATCCCCGTCACGTGGATTCCCGCGGCCTCGTGCTCGAGAGTGGCCTCGCCCCCGTCCGAGGACCCGCGCCCGTAGAGCACGTGCCAGCGCTCGGAGAGATCCCGCGCCTCGGGGAGATCGGTGTCCTCTCGGCCCTCCACGGAAAACTTCCAGTGGATCCGCGGGTAGGCGAGCGCGTAGCTCCAGACGACGCGCGTGAGGAACCGGATCTCCGCCTCGCGCGATTTGAGGAAGCGAAGGCGCGCCGGCGTGTTGAAGAACAGATCCTCGACGAGCACGGTCGTGCCCACGGCGCGTCCCACGCCCGAAACCTGGATGATCGCCCCTCCGAGCGCTTCGACCTGCGTCCCCGTGATCTCGTCAGCAGATCGGGTCGTCAGGGTGAACCGCGCAACCTCGGCGACGCTCGCGAGCGCCTCGCCTCGAAAGCCGAGCGAGCGGACCCGGGCGAGATCGTCTGCCGATTCGATCTTGCTGGTGGCGTGGCGGCGAAGCGCGAGCAGCGCGTCCTCGCGGGACATCCCGACGCCGTCGTCCTGGACGCGGATCAGCCGCTCCGGGTGGGAGGCGGTATGGATCGCGATGAGGGTGCTGCGCGCGTCGAGGGCGTTCTCGAGCAGCTCCTTCACGACCGACGCGGGACGCTCGACGACCTCTCCGGCGCGGATTTTCCCGACGACGGACGGGTCCAGGATCCGGATCGCGGGCATTCGCTAGGAGAGGGTGAGGACCGGCAGCTCCCGTGGAAACCGAGACAGGAACTCGGCCCCCCGCGGCCCGACCGCCACGTCCTCTTCGAGGGAGATGAGACCGTGATCCGGGAGGTGAAGGCTCGGCTCGAGCGTGTACACGTGCCCTTCGCGGACGGCTTCGTAGGGAGCGCGTCCGTAGCGCTCCCAGCGCGGGCCGAGGACGCCTCCGCCGTCGTGGACCGCGCGGCCGAGATGGTGGCCGAGGGCGTGCGCATATTCCGGATACCCGAGCGAGGTCAGGTGCGTGCGGACTTTGAGGTCCACTTCCCAGCCGGGCGTGCCGGGGATCAGCGCGCCTGCTGCCAGCTCGATCCCGCCCACGACCGCCGCGTACGCCCTTCGAACGGGCTCCGGAGCGGCCGCGTCCCCCTCCCCCGCCACGTACCAGGCGCGCTGGAGGTCGGAGCAATAGCCGCTCCGAACGATTCCGAAATCGACGTGGACCACGCAGCCCCTGTCGATCCGTTCGTCGCCCGGACTCACGTGACCGATCGCGGCGTTCGGACCGATCGTCACGGTGGGACAATGCCGGCTCGACCACGCGGTCGGGACCCCGGCGCGGGCGGCCTCGCGGTGAAACACTCCTGCGATCTCGCGGGCGCTCATGCCGAGCCGAAACTCGCGCGCGGCGCGGTCGAACATCCCCTCGGTCTCATCCACCGCGCTCCGGATCAGCTCCCGCTCGATCGGCAGCTTCACCCCGCGCAGGAGCGCCACGAGCTGCTCCGCGCTCTGGAGCCGTCCCGCGAGAGGAGTCCCGCGAAGCATCTCCTCGACGGAGTCCTTGAGCCCGGCGGTCAATCCGTCCGCCAGGGCGTCGTCCTTCGAGAAATTGAGCCCGATGGAGCGCGGGTTCAGCTCACCCAGAAGCGACACGAGCGCGGCGCGCGCGCCTTCCTTGTAGGTTCGGACTTCGTCGAACAGTCCCGACCGCTCGAGATCGGGAGCGTCGAAGGTCGCGACGAGCGCCGCGGACCGCCCGGGGGTTACGAGGAAGAAGCTGTTCCATGTGAAGTCCTGCTCGGTGAACAGGCGGAGGCTCGGATCGGGGCGGTCCTTCGACTCCCGCACGACGAGGAGCCAGGCTTCGAGCGGGCTCGAGCGCAGAAACTCCTTCGCCTGGGCCAGCTTTTGGGCTCCGAGAGAGAGGGCTGCGGTGTCCAGGGTCGTCGGCATTCCCGAAACGATAGCCCGTGCCGACGGCCGGGGCAACGAAAACTAGCCGCCGCGGACGATCGAAAGAAGCTCTCCGCCGGTCGCGATCTCATCGGGGAACGAGTACTGGTGGCCGTCCAGGCGGACTTCGCTGGGATTGGGGAGTCCGCGCACGCTCGGGAGTTGGCCGACGAGTCCGTTGAGCCTCCGGAGGAGGGCGCCTCCGTCCTTGTCGCTTGCCGGCGAGAGGACCGCGAAGCGGGCGTCGTCGATGCGGGCCACCGCGTCCACCTCCCGGACGTTCCGTCTCATAGCCTGCGCCAGCTCTTTGATGAACCCCTCCGCCCACGCGGGCCCGAGCCGCTCGGTGATTCGGTCGTACTCCTGAACGACGCACGTCGTCAGGACGAACCGTTCGCGATATCGCTCGGCGCGCTTCACCTCGTCCTGCACCCGGAGCTCGAACCCGGCCGCCGCGAGGAGACCCGTGAGAGAATCCTGAAACGCCCGATCCCCGCGCAGGGAGCCGCGCCGGACGTTCTCCAGAGCCAGAGAGGCGTAGAGCGCGACCTTCCGCAACGTCTGGACGTCGACCCGGGCGATTCCCGCGCGCGGCTCGGAGCCGCGCCGTCCGGCGGCCTGGAGCACGCCGCTGATTCCCCCGACCTCTTCGTCGATCCGGATCGGGATGATCGCGTAGGCGCCGACGCCGTGTTCCTCCA
>JACQPZ010000079.1 GCA_016207265.1 Candidatus Latescibacterota bacterium
ACGGACCGAAGCGAGCGCTCCATCTCCGCCCACGCGAGCGCGCGGGCGCGAAGCTCGTCGCGCGCCTCGAGCCCCTCGGGCTTGAGCGCCGCGCGCCCTTCCCGGTCCACCGTCTCGCCGAGCGACTCCAGCGCCCTGACGAGCGAGCCGATCGAAGCGAGGAGCTGGTCGAGCGCGTGCGGGCTCACGCCCGCCAGGTCCCGATCCCGCGCGATGCGCGCGGTCTGCGCGCCCGCCGGAAGCAATCGTTCGAGGTCGCGCGCGAAGGAGGCGGCGTGCGAGAGGACGGGCGGGATCGCTTCCTCCGCGACCCGGATCCGCTCCGCGACGGCTCCGCCCCGCCCGCGCCGGAGCGCTCGCTTGAGAAGGCGGAGCACCCCGCTCCGCGCGTCGGTCCGCCCCGCGAGTCGGGAGAAATCGCGTATGCCGAGCGTCACGCCGAGCTGCTCCCGCGCGACCCGTTCGATCTGGTGCGCCTCGTCGAGGATCAGAGCGCCCGCCTCGGCCACGAGCCCGGCGCGGAGCCCGGGGTCGGAGAGAAGGAGGGCATGATTCACGAGCACGACGTCGGCCCGAATCGCCTCGCGGCGCGCCCGCTTCGCGAAACAGCCGGCCGTGGCCTCGCATGCCGGCGCGGCGCACACGACCGGATCGGAGGAGATTTCGAGGAGCAGAGACGCCGGGATCTCGATCCCGAGCCCGGGCAGCTCGTCCAGCTCGCCGGTGTCGGTCCGATCCACCCACGCGCGAAGGGCTTCCATGCTCCGCTCGGAGACCCTTGCGTCCGCGAAGAGCCCCCGTTGCGCGAGCCTGGTTTCGGCCCGCCTGCGGCAGAGGTAGTTCTGGCGTCCCTTCAATGCGACCACGCGAAGCGGTCTTCCGATCGCGCGGACGGCGAGCGGCACGTCCTGGTTCAGGAGCTGCTCCTGGAGCGCCTTGGTGCAGGTGCTCACGACCGCAGGCCCCGAGCCGCGCGCCCTTAGCAGGAGCGCGGGGATGAGATAGGCGAGCGACTTGCCGATCCCCGTGGGGGCCTCGACCGCGAGCACGCCTCCCCGCTCCAGAGTTTCTCCCCAGAACCGGGCCATCGCTCGCTGGCCGGGTCTATCTTCCCAGCCCGGCAGGCGGCTCAGCCGGTCGAACGCCGAATCCAGCAAGTCGTTGAGATTTCGTTCGGTAGTCGCCATGGGGTCGGACGCGGGTCCAACCCCAAGCTACGGGAGGAGTGGTGAGAAGTCAACGAGCGGCCGGTGCCGCTCCGGCCCTCTTGAGGGCCGCTCGAAACGCCGCCTCGTCCCAGATGTCGATCTTGAGACGGCGGGCCTTCTCGAGCTTCGACCCTGGATCCGACCCCGCGATGACGGCTCCGGTCTTCGCGCTCACGGACGAGGAGATTCTCCCGCCCGCTCCCTGGATGAGGCGCGACGCCTCTTCGCGGGTCATTCCCTCGAGCGTCCCGGTCAGCACGAAGGTCTTCCCGGCGAAGGGACCCGACGCGACGGCCCTGAGCGGCGCCCGTGTCCGGGGCCTCACGCCCGCTTCCGTCAACTCGCGCACGAGGGTCTTCCCCACCCTCGAAGAGAAGAACGAGGTGACGCTCGAGGCGATCTCGGGGCCGATCGTCGGAATCTCGAGGAGCGACGGCTCGTCCGCTGCGGCGAGCCCCTCGAGCGTCCCGAAGCGCTCCGCGAGGATCTCGGCGACGCGGGATCCGACGTGCCGGATCCCGATCGCGACGAGGAGCCGGTCCAGGGGCGCGGTCTTGCTCTTCTCGATCGCCTGGATGAGATTCGACGCCGATTTTTCGCCCATCCCTTCGAGCGGAACGAGCCGCTTGCTCTCGAGCTGGTAGAGGTCGGCCGGATCGGAGATGAGCCCCTCGTCCACCAGGAGATCCACGGTCTTCCACCCCAGCCCTTCGATGTCGAGCGCCCCGCGGCTTGCGAAGTGGACGATCCGCCGCCTCACCTGCGCCGGGCAGTAGAGGTTCTCGCACCGAACCGCGGCCTCGTCGGGATCCCGCACGAGCGGCGTTCCGCACGCCGGGCACTTCGACGGCATCTCGAACCTGGGTCCCCGGCGGCCGTGCGCCGAGACGACGCGCACCACCTTGGGGATGACCTCGCCCCCCTTCTCCACGATCACGCGGTCTCCGACGCGGATGTCCTTCCGCTCGATCTCGTCCTGGTTGTGGAGCGTGGCGCGGCTCACCACGGTGCCGAGCAGCGTGACGGGATCGAGGATCGCGACCGGCGTCACGACGCCGGTTCTCCCCACCTGAAGCTCGATTGAGCGGAGCGTGGTTTCCGCCTCGTGCGATCCGAACTTGTAGGCGATCCCCCACCGGGGGCTCTTCGCGGTGAAGCCCAGAGCCTCCTGCTCGCGGAACGAATTCACCTTCACGACGAGGCCGTCCGTCCCGTACGGGAGCTTCTCCCGCTTCGCTTCCCACCGCTCGCAGAGCCGGCGCGTCTCCTCGAAGCCGCGGGCGGGCGCATTGTCGGGATTCACCCGGAGGCCGAGCCGCTTCATCCAGGCGAGCGCCTCGAAGTGGGTCCTGAGGCCGTGCCGTTCCGGGCGAACGACCTGGAACACGTAAATCTGGAGCGGCCGCGTGGCCACCTCCGCGGTATCCAATGTCTTCAGGCTGCCGGTCGTCGCGTTCCGGGGATTCATGAACGTCTTGTCTCCGGCCCGCGCTCTCCGCTCGTTCAGCCGGTCGAACGCGCGCAGCTCCATGTAGACTTCTCCCCGCACCTCGACTTCGCCGGGAACAGTACCTCCCCCCAGACGGAGCGGGATGGACCGGATCGTCCGGAGATTCGCCGTGATCTCGTCCCCCTCGTAGCCGTCCCCCCGCGTCATCCCCCGCTCGAACCGTCCCCGCTCGTAGCGAAGCGCGACCGCGACGCCGTCCACCTTCGGCTCGACCACGTATTCGACGTCCCTGACGCCGAGGAGCTTTCGCACGCGCCCGTCGAACTCCTCGAGCTCCTCGAGCGAATAGGTGTTGTCGAGGCTCAGCATGGGAACGGTGTGCCGGACGGTCTTGAATCCCGGCAGGAGCCCGCGCGCGACCCGCTGGGTCGGGGAGTCGGGATCGCGAAGCTCGGGATGGGCGTCCTCCAGTGCCTTCAGCTCGCGCATGAGCGCGTCGTACTCGCGGTCCGAGATCTCCTGCTCGCCGACCACGTAATAGAGATGGTCGTGCCGCTCGATCCGCCGGCGGAGGGATTGGATCCGCTTCGGAATGCTCTGGGTCACCAGTTCGTCGCGAAATGGAGGTGGAGCTTCCCCTCGCGCAGCGGCGCCCCGGGCTTCATCCCCAGCTCGATGCCCACGGCGCCGGACGGGATGGGACTACGGATCCCGGCACCGTAGCCGAATTCCCATCCCGGGCTCAACTCGGTTCGCGCGAGCGAGAGCTCCGGCGCCCGGCGGAGCGTGCCGGCTTCCACCTCGGCGTCCAGATCGTGCCGCACGGCGTCCAGGAAGAGAAACGCGCGGCCGCCGCGGGCGTCGGTGAGCCAGCGATGCTCGAAGCTCATGGCGAGGATCCGGCTTCCCGCGTACGCCCGGTCCCGATGTCCCCGCAGGCCTTCGTTTCCCCCCACGAACCGCAGCTCCTCGGCGGGGACGGCTCCCTCGCCCAGCGCGACCCGCTCGCCGCGGATCGAGGCGTAGACCGCACGCCCTCTGCCCGCGGGACGGGCCGCCTGGAGCGCAACCTCGCCTCGGAGGAGCGAGCGGGAAGCCCGGTCGTAGCCGGGATAGACCTCGGTGCGCTTCCCGGCTTCGAGCGCAAGGCGCGCGTCCAAGCCCCGCTCCGGATTCGCCGGAGGGGAAAGTCCCTGCCTTGAGAGCCGGCCCTCCATCGACCAGGTCGAGCTCAATCCTCGCGCCGCGCCGGTATAGACGCTTCCGCTCCGCTTGAGCGCCGCGGATGCCCGGGCGCGCGCCGAGGGCCGTCCCGAGATCTCGAGGCTCCACCGCGTCTGGGTGAACAGGGAATCGGCGACCTGCGCCTCCAGCGCGACCGAAGCGCCGAGCCCCCGGCCGAAGAGGGCGGGTTCGCGGTAGCGCACGGCGTAGTCGAACCTCCCTCTCCCGAATCCCGCCCACCGGGCGTCCGCGGACCGTCCGCTCCCCGCGATGTTTCCGAGCGCGAGATCGACGATCCCGGTCAGCCCCCCGCCGTTCTGGACTCCCACGGCGCCCTCGAATCGGCTCACGCGGTTCGGAACCACCGGGGCCGTCACGCGGGCGTTCCCGCCGGCGGGTCCCGGCATGACCTCGAGCGCTCCGACCGAGGCGAAGAGATCGCTCGACTCGAGCCTCAGGCGCGCGTTCTCGAGAGCCTCCGGCGTGAGAAGGCGGCCCTTCTTGAGCCCGGAGATCGCGCCTGAGACTTCCGCGCGGACCCCGGAGCCCTTGAGATCCAGCGTGTCGAGCGTCACCTCGGGGCCCGGCACCAGCGTGACGTGCACCCGGGCTAGCCCTCCCTCGGACACGATCGAATCGATCGCGGCCCGGGCTCCGTAGCGGCCGCGCGCCTGAGACGCCGCGCGCAGCGCCGTAAGCCCGCGATGGATGTGCGCGGGATCGGCGATCCCCCCGCTCGCGAGGTCGAAGCGGGACGCCGCGTCGGGGAGGACGTCCAACCCGCCCGACACGACGGCGACCGCCCGGGGCGGCGCGCCCCGGCGCTCCACGGAGATCCGCGCCATCCCGGGGAGATCGATTTCCGAGCCCGACCCGCGGACGATCGTGAGGCGCACGACGGCGTCGGTGGCTCCCAGCGCGAGGAGGCGCTCGCGAACGAGCGCCGCGAATCCGCGAAGCTCGGCCAGCGTCCGAAGCGGCGCATCCGGCCGCGCGGTGGAACCGGGGAACGCCGCGCGCGCGGTCGCGGAGAGCGAGTCGAGACCGGGTCCAAGCTCCAGAGTGTACCGCGGCTCGGGCGCGCCCCGCGCTTCGGCCGATGCGGGTCCGTCACCGGTCGTGAGGGACGCGGAGGCCGAGCCGGAAACGCCGGCCCCGCAGAGGATCGCGAGCGAGAGGATCGCGGCGCGGACCGGAACGCGCATCACGTGCGGGAGAACTCGCATCACGTGCGGAAGGACGCGCATCAGAAGTAGCTCCTCAGCTCGAAGCGGCCCGTGTAGGCCCCCCCGCGACCGTTCGCGAGTTGGCCCGACCACGTGAGGCTCAACGAGACCCGATCGCGGAGCCGATACTCGCCCAGGAGGTCGTAGTCCACGTGCCGTCCCGAGACCGCCGGCGTAACGAGCCCCGCCGGCTGAAAGCTCCCGCCCCGGCCCGTGCGGGCGTAGAGCGCGCGACCGTCGAGACGCAGCCTCTCGCCGGGCGCGCATCGCGCGGAGGGCCCCGCGGCGAGCGTTTCCTGCCAGCCGCGATTCGAGACGTCCGCGTCGCGCCGCCCCCGCGCGAGCATGGAGAGAGCCCACGCCCGGCTCAGGGACCGGCTCAGCTCGAGGTTCAGCCCGCGGCCGCGCATCCTGGCTTCGGATCGCCCGCTCGTATCGGTACGGCGCGCCGTCTGCACGGAGCCGTCGAGGAACGCATCCGTCGTGAGGCGGAAGCGGCCCCATAGCGGGTTTCGCACTCTCAGGCGGAGGTCGAGCGCATCCCTCCTGACCCTCAGATTCTCGAACTCGCCCGTGCGGTCGCGCCGGGCGCCGATCTCGGCCCGGACGTCGTACCGCGCGCCCGGCGCCGAGTATTCGAGGCTCTGCCGCGCGACCACGTTGCCGCGCACCGTCGCGCGCTCGTCCAGATAGTCGCGCGGGTCGAACGCATGGCGAGGGCTCCCCAGGGAGAGCGCGGACAGGGTCTCGACGCGGAGGCTCGTGCTGGATCCCCACCGCCGCCAGAACGAGCCGGCGCGGCCGGGCGCTGAAGCCGACCGCCCCGGATAGGCGTCCACGCGGAACTGCACGAGCGCCCGGGAGCGCCCGGCCGCCGGACCCGCGGTCGTGATCACCTGGTAGTCGCCGCGGTAACGCGGGGTTCCGTACGCGTCGTAGAAGCCCGTGCCCGGTTCCACCGCGACGATGCGCCGGAGCGTTTGCGGCTCGCGGAGCTGCGTCGCGTCGTATCGAAGCTCCGAGGAGAGTGGCGCGCCCGGCGCTCCGGCGAGAAGCGCGAGCTGTGCGAGATCGCTCGCCACGAACCCTCCCGGCTCCCATGTCCGGCGTCTGCTCCAGCCCATCTCGAGCGAGAAGGACGTCTTGGCGCGTGCGGAAACGCCCGCTTCCCACGCGGTCCGCCGGGAGCGCGCCAGCCCTTCGCTCGGATCGCCTCGGCGGTCGATCCGCTCTCCGTATCCCGCGCGGAGCTTCACGCGGGCCGAGGGCGCAACGCCGATCCCGGTCTCCCAGTCGCGGCTTTGGCGCTCGGGGATCGAATCCCCCTCCTGCCCGGCGATCCGCTCGTCCACAAGCCGGAACCGCGGCGTCACGGCGCCGCGTGTGCGCAAGAGATCCAGGCTCAGCCGCGAGCGGGAGCCGCGATCTGAGCCCAGCGCGTTCTCGGCCCCCTCCCAGCGCAACCCTCCCGCGACGGCTCCGCGCAGCTCGGCCGCCGCCGCGCGGCGGAGGGACCGGGAGCCGCCGTCGAGCGTCCGGCGTCCCAGCTCGGCGCGCAGGGAGAGCGCCGTGAACGGGTCGTACTGAAGGCCCGCCTCGCTCTTCGTCTCCGCGCCCTCGCGCGAGGACTGGTTCCAGCGGTCGCCCTCGAACACGTCGTCCAGACGGTCCATCGTTCGGAATCGACCGTCGCGCGACCGCACCGCGGCGGAGGCGCGGAGCGCGCCGAGGGAGCGCCCGGCGACGCGAAGCGGGCGCGGATCGAGCCTCGCCGTGAAGCGGACCGCGTTACCGGCGTTGTCCCCGTCGTCGAGCGATGAGAGCTGGTTTCGGTCGAGGCCGGAGCGGGCCGCCTCCGCCTCGAGATTGAGGGCGCCGAGAACTCGTGCCGAGCCTCCGATGTCCACGAGCCGCCGCTCGTCCGGAACCGGGAGCGAACGGCCGGGCACGTACGAGCCGCGATTGGCGCCCATGAACCGATAGAAGCGAACGCCGTCGAGAGACAGGGTGTCCGCGTAGGAGCCCTTCGCAACGCCCACGGAAACGAACGCCACGGTGTAGTCGCCGCGCCCCGAGCCGAGAAACACCCAGTGGGGGGATGCGAGGTCGGATTCGTCCCAGACGTACTCGCCCCGGCCCGCTCCGACATAGCGCGCGCCGGTCGGCGCGGCCGCCGAATCCCCCAGGCCGCTCAAGGTGCGGCGGTCTTCCGCGGTGAGGGACGTCTCGAGCGGGCTCTTCGGATCGTCCCCGTCTCGGAGGAAACCGGCGTACCAGCGTCCGGTGGAAGCGATCGCGCCCTGGGTGAAAGCCGCGTAGAGGCTCCGGTGGAAGCGCGTGCTCGCGCGCTCGAAGTCGAAGGCGATCCGGCTCTCGCGCGTGATCGGATGCCGCGTCGCGAACGTGACCGTCCCCGCGCCGTAGTCGACCACGTAGTCCTGGTCCGCTCCGCGCTTCAGCCTGGCGCCGTCGAGCCAGACCGTCTCCGAGCCGGCCACGATGCCCGCCGGGGCTTCTCCCGCCACGCGCGGCAATAGATCGTAGGGGCCCTGCTTTCCATCCTCGCCGCGGGCCTCGATGGAGCGCCGCTCGCCCTTCGCGCTGGCCGCGGAAACGTCCCAGTGCGACCCCACGACCCGGGCCGTTCCGCGAACGCCCTGAAGCTGCCGCGAGATCCGGGCGAATTCGCCCGGCGATTGATCGAGCCGGAAGTCTCCCATGGTGACTTCTCCCTGCTGGGTGCGCACGGAGAGGAACAGCCGGTCCAGGTCCTGAAGCTCGCGCGTCGATCCGTCGGGCTCGAACGGGAGCTGCTGATCGCTCAAGGACGCGGCCACCTCCACGTCGCCCGCCAGACGCCCCCTGAGCGTGAGGTCCAGCGTCTGATGGAGCGAAGCATCTCTCCCCCGGCCCACCTCGACGCTCAGCGTCTTCGCGCCGGCGAAGAGAAGCCCGTCCTGAGTCGAGGTGGCCGCGCGCCTCGGTCCAGCCTCGGCGCGCTTCGGTCCGATCGAGTCTTCCGAGACGCGGACGAGCGTCTCGGGCGGGCGCGCGTCGGCTTCCGCGGTCCCCGGCGCATCGAGCATGGAGCGGGCGCGCAGCGAGAGGAGCGTCGGGGAGAGAAGCACGGGATACTCGAACGAGATCGTGTCGGCCCCGCCCTCGTCGTATCCCGGGCGCGTCACCGGGGTCGGGAGCGCCTGGGCGAGCGAGGTCCACAGAAAGGCGACGCCGAGCACGGCGCCCCGGGTCGCGAGCTTCAAGGCTTCGCCTCGCGAACGGGCGCTAGCACCTGGATCTCGGCGCGCTCCGCGCCGGCCACGGCGACCTGGCCCCCCGGACCGATCGCGAGCGCAACGGGACTGAAGCGGTTTCGCTCGCCGCCGAGCACGCGCGTTGCGACCAGCGAACCGTCGGTGTCGAATACGAGAATCCGCTGGCCCCGTTGGTCGGCGGCGTAGAGGAGTCCATCCGCGTCCAACGCGAGATCGGAGAGGGACGCAACCTCCGACACGGCCGAGCCGAGATGGATCCGGAAGCGAAGGCGCCCGCTCGCGGCGAATCGGAGGAGCGCTTGACGCGCGCCGTCGTAGACCCAGGACTCGCCTCCCGGCTGAATCGCGGCGAGGCGCGGCTCGCCGATCGAATCCTCGGGGCTCAGGAATCGGGTCGCCCGCGCGGGCAAGAGCCGGTCGTCCAGCGGAATCAGGTCCCGCGCCCGCGATCCGAGGAGCCAGAGCGTTCCGAACGGGTCGAGCACGAACCGCGCGTCGGCGCCGCGCGCCTCCGCCTCGGCCGATCCCTGGAAGGGGCGCGCGGCGAGGAAGCGGCCCGCGCGGTCGAACGCGAGAATCGAGCCTCGGCCGCGATCGAGCACGAGCAGCGATTGATTCCGGTCGACGGCGATATC
>JACQPZ010000090.1 GCA_016207265.1 Candidatus Latescibacterota bacterium
CATCCAGACCCACGAATTCTACTGGCGCCTCGGCTACACGGTCCTCAAGTCGCAATTCAAGTTCCGGAAACCGCTGCGGGAACCGGAACCGCCCCGTTAGCGGCGCCCGCAGCCCGTGGCTTGCCGCTACGGCCTCCTCCTCGCCGCCGCAGCCCGCCGCAGCCCGCGGCTTGCCGCCACGGCCTCGCGCGTGGCATGATCCTCCTTCCCTGGAACCGGACCGACGATTCGGAGGAGGATCCGTGCGCCCGCGACGCTCAACACGATCTGCCGCAAAGTATTTCACGCTGTGTTTCACGTTGTCTCTTGCCCTCTCCACCCCTCACGCCTCGAGTGCAAACGGCCGCTCCGCCGGCCCGCCCGCGCCCTTCTTCGCCGGAAGCCCGGACGCGGCCACGTTCCGAGCCTCGGCGGAGGCCGAGCTGAAGCAGGCGCAGGAGGGGATCAACCGGATGCTCGGCGTTCAGGGCACGCGTACGATCGCCAACACGCTCGAGGTCTACAACGAGGCCGTGGCGCGCGGCGAGAACGTCGCCTACCAGAGCGGACTTCTGGAAGCGGTCCACCCCGACTCCGCGTACCGGGCGATGGCCGAGGAGCTATCCCAGGTCTCGAACAAGTTCGTGGACGAGCTGAGCCTGAACCGTGAGGTCTACGACGCGCTGAAGAGCGTGGACGTATCGAAGGCCGACCCCGCCACGCGGTATTTCATGATGCGCACGCTGCGGGATTTCCGCCGCGCCGGAGTGGACAAGGACGAGGCGACTCGGAAGGTGATCGCGGCGATGTACGAGGATCTCGTGAAGACCGGACAGGACTTCGGCCGGAACATCCGGAACGATTCGCGGAAGATCCTCGTGAAGAGCGCGGCCGAACTGGACGGACTGCCGGAAGATTTCCTGAAGGCGCACCCGCCGGGCCCGGACGGGACGATCACGCTCAGCATCGAGACCCCCGACTACGCGCCCGTCATCCGCTACGCGAAGAGCGGCGAGCTTCGCCGGCGGCTGATGCACGAAGCCTTGAACCGGGCCTACCCCGCGAATATCGAGGTCCTGGATTCCCTGCTCGCCAAGCGGTACCGGCTGGCCCGGATCCTCGGCTATGGCACCTGGGCCGACTACATCACGGAAGACAAGATGATCGGCACCGCGAAAAACGCCGCGGACTTCATCGCGCGGCTCAACGACACGACCCTGAAGCGCGCGGGCGAGGAATACGCGGTCTACCTCAAGCGGAAGCAGGAGGACGATCCCACGGCGACCCAGGTCAATCGGTGGGAGATGTCCTACTACGGCCGGCTGATCCGAAAGCGCGATTTCGACTTCGATCCGCAGGAAGTGCGCCCCTACTTCCCCTTCGACCGCGTGAAGCAGGGCCTCCTCGACGTGACCTCGAAGATGTACGGAATCACCTACAGGCCGGCCGCGAACGCCGCGGTGTGGGATCCTTCCGTCGAGGCCTACGAAGTGTGGGACGGAACGAAGATGCTCGGCCGATTCTATTTCGATCTCCATCCCCGGCCCGGGAAATACAACCATGCGGCGAAATTCACGGTCCGGCAGGGGGCGCGCGGGATCCAGTTCGCGGAGCACGCGCTCGTCTGCAATTTCCCGGGCGGGAAGCCCGGGGAGCCGGGGCTCATGGAGCATTCCGACGTCCAGACCTTCTTCCACGAATACGGCCACCTGCTCCACGCGATCTTCGGGGGCCAGAACGCGTGGGCTCCGGTGGCGGGGACCGCGACCGAGCGCGATTTCGTGGAGGCGCCGTCCCAGATGTTCGAGGAATGGATCTGGGATCCCGCCGTGCTCCGCACGTTCGCGAGGCACCATCAGACAGGCGAGCCGATCCCCGTGGAGCTGGTTCAGAAGATGCGTCGCGCCGACGCCTTCGGCCGGGCGCTCTCGACCGCGACCCAGGCGTTCTACTCCGCGGTCTCGCTCAACCTTTATAACCGGCCGCCCGACCGGGTGAACACCGACGCGACCGTCGCGGAGCTGGAGCCCAAGTACACGCCGGTCCCGACCATGACCGACACGCACATGCAGACCTCCTTCGGGCATCTCGACGGCTACTCGGCCTACTACTACACCTACTCCTGGTCGCTTGTGATCTCGAAGGACATGTTCAGCGCGTTCGACAAGAAGGATCTCCTGAGCCCCAACGCAGCGAAGCGCTATCGCGAGGTCGTGCTCGCTCCGGGGGGGACCCGTCCCGCGCGGGAGATGGTCCGCGAGTTCCTCGGCCGCGATTACGACTTCCAGGCGTTCGACGCCTGGCTCGCGGGGAAGAACTAGCCTCGTCGCGCTCGCGGCGGCTACTCCGCCGCCGCGAGCCGCATGTGCCGGCGAGCCTCCCCGGGCCCCCGACCCGACATACTCCCATGGTCTACCTCCGACGTAGCTGATCGGACCATTGTCCGCAGCCGCCTGGAAGCCGATCCTAAAAAGCTAAGTGTCGATCGGGCTCGGTCGGCCCGCGTCAGCCTACCTCGTGGAGGAGCATCCATGCTGAAGTGGCTTCCGGTCGCCGCCTCGAGCTACGCCCGCGATGTCGACGGCATCATGATCCTCATCTCGGTGATCGTCGGGATCTGGCTCGTGATCGCCGAAGCGTGCCTTATCTACTTCGCGTTCCGCTTCCGCCGCCGGGCCGGCGAGCGGGCGGCGTATCTCCCCGGAAACACCGGGCGGACCATGGCCTGGGTGCTCGTGCCGGTCACGCTGGTCCTGGCGTGCGACTTCGTCATCGAGGGCGCGAGCGGTCCCGTCTGGGACAAGATCAAGATCCACCTACCGAAGAGCGATTCGTCGGTGCGCATCGTCGGCCGTCAGTGGGCCTGGGAGTTCGACTACCCCGGACCCGACGGTACCATCGGCACGGCGGACGACGTCGTTTCCGTGAACGAGCTTCACGTCCCCGCGAACGCGGTGATCGAGTTCGAGCTTCGCTCGACCGACACGCTCCACTCCTTCTGGGTCCCCGCGCTACGGCTCAAGCAGGACGCGGTTCCAGGAAGAAAATTCAAGGGGTGGTTCCAGGCCACTCGGATCGGCACGTACGACATCCTCTGCGCGCAGCTTTGCGGCGTGGCTCACACGACCATGAAGGGAACGCTCCACGTGGACTCCCCCGAGGAGTACCAGCGTTGGCTTCGATCGGCGAAACAGGGATAGGGAGGAACGGAACGGATGGCGGCCTCGGCCCACGCGGAGAAGCAGAGCTTCCTCAGAACGTACATCTTCTCCACCGATCACAAGACGATCGCGAAGCAGTACATGCTCACGGGTCTCGTGATGGCCCTGATCGGCGGGCTCCTCGCATACGTGATGCGGATGCAGCTCGCGGCGCCGCACCAGCCGGTTCCGGGATACGGTCCCGTCTACCCCGGTCCCTACAACGCCATGACGACGATGCACGGGACCATCATGATCTTCTGGGTGGCGATGCCCGTGCTGCTGGGCGGCTTCGGGAACTTTCTGATCCCGCTCATGGTGGGAACGCGGGACATGGCGTTCCCACGGCTCAATCTGCTCTCGTACTGGACGTTCTTCCTGAGCACGGTGGTGCTCCTCTCGTCCTTCTTCGTCCCGGGCGGCTCTTCGCCGGTCGGCTGGACCGCGTACCCTCCCCTCTCGGCGAATCCCGCCTACTCCGGGGCGGGATGGGGCGTCACGCTCTGGATCGTGGCGGTCGCCCTCGAGTTCGTCGCGTTCCTCATGGGCGGAATCAACTTCATCGTCACCGGAATCAACCTCCGCGCGGTGGGGATGAAGCTCATGGATCTTCCGCTCATGATCTGGATGGAGGTCACGGCGAGCGTGATCTTCCTCTTTTCCGTCGGCCCGCTCGTCGCGGGCGCCGTCATGCTGTTGCTCGACCGCGTGGCGGGCACGGGCTTCTACCGCCCCGAGGCGGGCGGCGATCCTCTTCTCTTCCAGCACCTCTTCTGGTTCTTCGGCCATCCGGAGGTCTACGTCATTCTCCTTCCCGGACTCGGCATCGTGGCGGAGATCCTGCCCGTGTTCTCCCGGAAGCCGATCTTCGGCTACAAGGCGATCGTCTATTCGACGCTCGGAACCGGAATCCTGAGCTTCGTGGTCTGGGCCCACCACCAGTTCGTGAGCGGCATCGATCCGAGGCTCGCGATGCCCTTCAGCATCACGACGATCCTCATCTCGGTGCCTGTTGCGATCACGGTGTTCGCCTTCATCGCGACGCTCTGGCGCGGCTCGATCGAGTTCGCAACGCCGATGCTCTTCAGCCTCGGGATGCTGGCGGTGTTCCTGATCGGAGGCGTCACCGGCATCATCAACGGCTCGGCTCCCGCGGACATCTACGTCCATGACACCTACTTCGTGGTCGCGCACTTCCACTACGCTCTGATTCCGCCGGTTCTCTTCTCGCTCTTCGCGGGGATCTACTTCTGGTACCCGAAGATGTTCGGCCGGGTGTTGAACGAAGGGCTCGGAAAGATTCACTTCTGGTTCACGTTCGTGTTCGTGAACGTGACCTTCCTCCCCCAGTTCCGGCTCGGGCTCCTCGGCCACCAGCGCCGCATCGCCGACCCCACCACGCTCTACTCGCTCGGCGACGTGAAGGACATGCATTGGATCTCGACGGTCGGAGCGGTCGGCCTTCTGATCGGGCAGCTCCCCTTCATCGTGAATTTCTTCATGAGCCTGGTGGTCGGAAAACGCGCGGAGCGGAATCCGTGGCGCGCGAACACGCTCGAGTGGAGCGTGGATTCCCCGCCTCCGCACGGCAATTTCGATCCGCTACCGGTCGTCTATCGGGGAGCGTACGAGTACAGCCGCCCGGAGCGCGGCGAGGACTGGTGGGCGCAGGACGCCGCACCCGAGAGAGTCACCGCCCGATGAGCGCGCACGCGGCGGGTGAAATGACGGGGCGGGAGAGCGCCCATACGGCCGCTTCGAGCGCGGTGGGAGTCGGCGGCAGCGGCCATGCCGCCACCGCGCTGCCGGAGCCGGAGCCCAGAACGGCGACCGGTGTCCCGACGGGCCGGCTCGGGATCTGGTGGTTCCTCGCGTCCGAGATCGTGATCTTTGGCGGCCTGATCGTCACCTACATCTTGTTCCACATGCGCCACCCTGAATGGGGGGAGGAAGCGCGGCACACGATCACGGCGGCGGGCGCTCTGAACACGTTCGTGCTTCTCACGAGCAGCCTTACGATGGTGCTCGCCCACGCCGCGATCGGCCTGGGGAAACGCCACCACGCGGACCTCTATCTTTCGGCGACGCGGATCCTCGGGGGCGTGTTCCTCATCGTGAAAGCCTTCGAGTACGGCCGCGAGATCACCGAGGGCCATACGCCGGTCTCGGGGCTCTTCTGGTCGTTCTACTACGCGATGACGGGCCTCCACGCCCTGCACGTGGTGGCCGGAATCATCGTCAACCTCATCCTGCTTCCGGGGGGACGGACGCCGCGCCGTCTTGAAG
>JACQPZ010000080.1 GCA_016207265.1 Candidatus Latescibacterota bacterium
GGGCCCGCCCGAGACGGCGACCAGCAAGGTCCCTTCACGCGGGATCAAGTCGTGGTCCGTGATGAGGCGCTCGGAGAGCAGCTCCAGCGTCTCGTCACGCGGATTGGGCCGACCGGCCTCCAGACCTCGGGCTGGCTTCAGGGCGGTGCGAGTCATGCGGAGAGTATATCGCGATCGAGGGCGCGAAAACGGCGCGGGGGGAATCCCGCGCCGGACGGCGCAAGTTGGTGGCGGCGCAGGGATTCGAACCCCGGACCAAGGGATTATGATTCCCCTGCTCTACCAGCTGAGCTACACCGCCACGGGACCCATTATCCTATGGCCGAGGCTCGGAAGTGTCAAGGCGGGCCGAGCTTGGGCCGAGCTTCAGATTCTCGAGCCAGGTCCGGTTGACACGCCCTGAGCCCGATTCGTATACTCCGAGATTACCACGCAGGGTCCGTATGTCGTCCGGCGCGCCGGCGCCATCCAGGGAGCTCTCCAATCCAATGGCACGAATTCTCATAGGGGGGTTGATGACCATCCTCCTCGCGGGCCTCTCCACATCCTCCTCGGCGAGCGACATCGTCGGCTCGGGCGGGATCGGGGCGCGCGGGGGCACGCTGCTCTTCACCCAGGACGCGCAGATCAAAGAGGACGCGCAGCCGCGCCTATCGGGCGACGCCGTCTTCAGCTACGTCTGGTCGGATCACCTCACGTTCGACGTCACCGTGGGCTATGGGTGGAATCGGCTCACCACCGGAGACACCAATTACTATGTCGTCACCGCGACCCCACTCACGCTCGGCGCGCGCTTTTTCCTTCGCGACGGAAGGAGCTGGCGTCCGTACGTGGCCGGGGGCGGCGGCATGTACGTCTGGTCCATCCTCACGCGCGATCTGGGCGCCGCGAAGGATCCACTGACGTTCGAGCGGCTGCGACGGGCGCGGCCCGGGATGCACGGGCTCCTCGGCGTGGAGCGGCGCATGGGAAAGCACATCAGCATGACGGGAGACTTGGGCTACCACTACATCTTCGCGGAGGATACGGACAACTTCCCGAGCGGGTTCAACGGGAACAAGGCCTACGCGCAGGCGCGCCTCGGCGTGACGTTCTACTTCTCGCTCAGCGAGCGCATCGACACGGGGCTTCCGGAATAGCCGAATGAAGACATTCGCCACGCGCGAAGAGAAGTTCCAGACCGCCTCCCTGAAAACACCCGAATCACGCGTGTCGCCCGATCTCGCCCTGACCTTCGACGACGTTCTCCTCCTCCCGGGTTATTCGGAAGTTCATCCGCGCGACGTCGAGACCACGACGTACCTCACGCGCGGGATCGTCCTCAACATCCCGGTCGTGAGCGCGGCCATGGACACCGTGACCGAGAGCGCGCTCGCCATCGCGATCGCCCAGGAGGGCGGGATCGGCATCATCCACAAGAACCTTCCGATCGCGGAGCAGGTGGAGGAGGTCGACCGGGTGAAGCGCTCCGAGAGCGGCATGATCGTCAACCCGATCACGCTCCCTCCCGACGTTCCGATCAGCCGCGCCCTCGAGCTGATGGAAAAATTCCGGATTTCGGGCGTGCCGATCACGGAGGGGAAGCGCCTCGTGGGAATCCTCACCAACCGGGACCTGCGTTTTGTGCGTGGGACGGATCTCAAGGTGAAGGACGTCATGACCCACGAGAATCTCATCACCGCGCCGGTCGGGACCACGCTCGAGGAAGCGGAGCGGATCCTCCACAAGAATCGGATCGAGAAGCTCCCCGTCGTGGACGAGAGCTTCCAGCTCCGGGGCCTTATCACCGTGAAGGACATCCAGAAGCGGATCCGCTACCCGCGCGCATGCAAGGACCACCTCGGCCGGCTGCGCGTGGGCGCCGCGATCGGCGTGGGGCAGGACGCGATCGAGCGCGTGGATGAGCTGGTCCGCGCCGGCGTGGACGCGATCTGCATCGACAGCGCCCACGGGCACTCGAAAGCCGTCATCGACATGATCCGAACCGTGAAGGCGAAGCACGCGAGCGTCCAGCTCATCGCCGGGAACGTGGGGACCGCCGAGGGAACGCGCGACCTGATCGCGGCGGGCGCCGACGCGGTGAAGGTCGGCATGGGTCCGGGCTCCGCGTGCACGACCCGCGTCGTGGCCGGCGTCGGTGTGCCACAGATCACCGCCGTATTCGAGTGCGCCGCCGCGGCGGCGGATGCCGGCGTCCCCATCATCGCGGACGGCGGCGTCAAGTACTCCGGCGACCTCGTCAAGGCGCTGGCGGCGGGAGCGCACGCGGTCATGCTCGGCGCCCTGCTTGCGGGAACCGAGGAGAGTCCGGGCGAGACGATCCTCTACGAGGGCCGCACATACAAGGTCTACCGCGGCATGGGCTCCCTGAGCGCGATGTCCAGCGGACGCGGCGACCGGTACTTCCAAGAGGGCGTCAGAGATCTGAAGAAGCTCGTCGCGGAAGGCATCGACGCCCGCGTCCCCTACAAGGGCCCGGTCGCGAATGTCATCTACCAGCTTGCCGGCGGGCTGAAGGCGGGCATGGGCTACTGCGGCGTCCGCGCCATCGAAGAGCTTCGCACCAAGACCCGCTTCACCCGCATCACGCAGGCCGGGCTCCGCGAGAGCCACCCGCACGACGTGACGATCACCAAGGAAGCTCCCAACTACGAGATTCGCTGAGCGGCCGCTCGTCGCTCTGAGAGTCGCGCGTCGCTCCGCGGGCCGCGCGTCGCCACGCAGCGCGGCGCGCCTCCGAGCCGCCGCGCGCCCAAAAACGCGGCGCCCCGCCGGGGGATGCGGGGCTGAGGGGAGTCTCGTGCCGCGTTGACAGGGGGTGCGTGCCCTCCGGGGTGAATCGGTCGGGGGACGAAGGGCACGCGGGGGATCGGGCCGCTACCCGCTAGAGCCTCCTGCGGGGAGCGAAAAGTGGAAGTCAGGCGCGAGCTGCCGGATCTCGCGCGCCAAGCCGCGTATCTGATCGAGGAGCTTCCGCTCCCCGGTCCGTTTCCATTCCGAATAGGCGTCGAGCAGAAGATCCTGCATCTCGCGGAGCGATTGCTCCTTCGCATCCTCGTCCACCCTGCGCTCGAGCCGGAACACCTGGGCCTTCCGGAACCGCTTCGCGGTGTTCCAGTACTCGCCCTTCATGTGCGAGAGGAGCTTGTGATAGCGCTCCATCCCGAGGGTCAACTTCTCGAGCACGGCCGCGATCGTCTCCGTCGGATTCTCGAGCAGATCGGCGTACGTGTACGTGAAGTGGTACCAGTTCGGGCTCCGTCCGACATCGGCCTCCTCGCCCGGCAGCATGCCGTCCCGGCGGCTCGGCACGTTCGGTCCGTGGTGCTCGAACACGCCCACCGAGATCAGCATCAGGTCTTCAGGCGTCCGGAGGATCAGGTACTTGAGCCCGCCTCGGCTCGAATTGGCAAGACGACGCCAGCATGCGATGTCGTACCGCGAGAGCAGGCGCGTGCGCTCCGCGGGGAGCGGCACCTGCGCCTCGAACTGGTCGCGCAGTGTTTGGATGTATCCGTCCACGTCTTCCTGAGGAAGCGGATCGCCGTTCTGGGGCGTCCCCTCCGCCTTCGTGAGAAGGAGGCAGTTCATCGTGAAATAGAGCGTCGGCTGGAGCTTTCTCGGGCTCGCCTTCGTCGCAAGGTACTTGCGCGCTGCCGACATGGCCTCTCTCCTTACGTGAAGGGCATCCCTGCCCCGTGTCCGTCCTGCCCGTTCACCGCAACCGAGCTTTTGCATCCGCCGTGCCGCCGAGGAACCGGATTCCGAGGCCCCCGGTAAGTTCTCTCCGCGCTTCGAAATCGGCCCTTCTGGAACCGTCGACTCGATCCTTACCACCGTGGATCTTCAGCGACATTTGGCTTGAATGAACCGTTCACGCGGGTGGAAGCACCCATTCGGCCATCGGCCGAGGCCGTGCGAAATGCGGGCCCGCGAGCCTTTTGCAATCCCAGCGGCTCAACGCGCACGACCCCGCCACCTCTCGCCCGCGAATCGATGTGGAGAGCTTCTTCAACGCGCTCGGGTTCAGACGGTTAGGCCCATCACGGCCATCCGGTGCGTGGCACGCTCCTTGCCACTCCGCTGATGGGTTCCTGCGACCTCAACCATCCAAGGACCGGATCACACATGCGAACGGATACGGACATGAACCTCGGCACGAGGGGCGCGCTCACGTTTCGGCTCGGGGATTACGGATTCGCGGTGCGCGTCGAAGAGGCCGCGGGGCTGATCGACGCGGAGCGCCTCGCCCCCCTTCCCGGGCAGGTCGGCGCGCTCGCAGGCGTCGCGGCGTTTCGCGGCGAGATGGTTCCCGTGATCGATCTCGCGGCCTATCTCGGCATCGAGACGCCGGGCTCGCAGGGCCAGCACTACGCGCTCGTGCTGGCGCGCGGGCTGGATCGCTTCGGGATCCTCATCCCGGATCTCCCCCGTCTCGCGCTCGCGCGCGAGCTGCGGGACGCGCCGCTATCGACGGCGGATCCGGAGTTGGGCGAGCTCTTCGAGTCGATGCTGGAAACGGACACCGAGCAGTTTCACTGCCTGAATTATTGGCGGATTTTCGAAACCATCATTCCGCCCGCCGGCGCGTCCTTGGCGGCTCGCGCTGGAGCGGAGCGGGGGAGCTGATCATGGCCGAGCGACGTCGCGAACTCAGGAAGGAATCGGTGCGGCGCGAATCCCGAGGCGGGCTTCCGGCCGCGGTATTCGTGACCCTGATCGCGGCGCTTGCCGCGGGAGCCGCGGGACACTTCCTGACCGGCGTCGCGGGGTGGGCCGCGATGGGCGCGGTCGCCCTCGTGGGCGCCACCCTCGCGGCGGTCGCCGGGAGCCGATCGGGAGGCAGTGGTGATCTGAAATCGCGAGTGCTCCTCTCGGTGCTCGATCGCGGCGGCTCGGCCGAGACGAAGGTTCCGCAGGGATTCGCGGGCGAGTGGGCCGCGCTCTACGAACGGGTGAACCGGATGTCGCTCGAATCGCATACGAATTCGTCCGCGCTCGCGGAGCTGGAGAGGTTCCGGCGGCAGGTCGAGCTGGCCGAAGCGGCGCTCCGCTCGGGAAAGGATCCACTCACCGAGATCGCCGAGCTTCGCGTGGGTCCGCTTCGGGACCTCCTCGAAGCGGCCAAGAACGGCGCCACGGTCGGGCCGGTCGTGAGCCGCCTCGCCCTGGGAGAGGAGGAGCTGATCGGAGCCGACGGTGACGCCCTTCCGGAAGGATGGCCGAAGGCGTCGGCGCTTTCGGCGCCGCCCCCCATCGCGCACGAGGAGCTGAGCCGCGGGTTGGACGAGCTTCTTCGCGGGATCGCGGATCTGTCCGCCTCGCTCGGAGGCGCGCAGGACTCGAGATCCGCCCGGCTCGTCGGGGAGACCATCGGGCGCTCTCCGGCCCAGCTCGTCGACGCGGTCGTGCACACCGCCGCCGACGGGATCGAGGATCTGGCGGCGGGGCTCATGCGCGCGAACGAGCTTGCGTCGGTGGCGGAGCGCGTTACGAACCGCGCGACGCTCCTCGCGTTGAATGCGGCGCTCGAAGCGACGCGGTCGGGAAGCGAAGCCTTTGCGGCGATCGCCGAAGAGACGCGGCGGCTCGCCGAGTTCGCAAGAGAGGCGACCGATACGATCTCGCGGCTGGCGTCGGAAATCGAATACAAGGTGGGCGAGACCATCACGGCGATCCACGCGACGAGCGAGGACGCGAAAGCCTCGTTCGCGGATCTGCCGGGAGGGGCGTCCCCGGCGCCGGCGGTGCGGCACGAGGTCGGGGCCAGGGTGGAGAAGCTGCTCGAAGGCGCTCGGGAGCTGAAACGGCTCCTCCACGCGCCCGCGGCAGCCGCGTCCGCTCCACCGTCGTCCGGGTTCGAATCGCACGCTCCGGCATCGCCCGCGTCCCCCGACTTCGATCGGGACCGTGAGCTGCCGTCCGATGATTCCGCGGCCGATTCGACCTTCGATGTGCTGGCCGAGCCTGGATCCCCGGAGGTCGTCGCCGATTCCCCGAGCGCCTCCGATCCCATGCAGTCTCTCCTGGAGAACGATCGTTTCAGAGCCGACAAATCGTCTGCGGAGGGGATCTTGCTGATCGAAGGGCTCCAGCCGGGCGCCCGTCTCGATCGCTGAATGCCTTCCGGTCGGGAAGGGGATCGAGAGACAGCATGAGAACCGCCGCAACCGAATACCTCAGCCAGACCCAGATCATGTCGCGTCTCGGTGCGACGTTCGGCGCCCTGATCCACGAGCAGATCGAGGCCGTCCGCCGCTACCTGGACGACGATCCGGGCTCCGAGCCGAGCGATCTCGCCTCGATCGCCGAGCTTGCGGTGCGGCTCGTGGAGCGGAGCGCGGAGTGGCTCGAGGTCGGAGAGATCGTGAGCCTCTCCGTCGAGATGAGGGAGGCGCTGGGGCAGCTTCCCCACCTTCGCCCCGGCCAGCGCCAGGAAGTCGTGGCGCAGTGCCGCGTGGCGCTCGACGCCGAATCGAAGCTCGTGGACCGTCTCCGCGCGGAGGGATTCGCCGCGCTCGTCGCCCACGCCGGCACCGTGAACGACGCCGTGGATGCCCTTCGGGCGAATCTGAAGCAGGCGCGGTCCCAGGAAGTGAACTCCGCCCGAGGCGTGATCGATGACGCGACCCCGGATGTCGGCGCGCACGAGAACCTCCTCGCGCTAACCTTCGAGATCAAGAATTCTCTCGTCCACCAGAACGAGCGGATCACCTCCATGAGCGACGCCGTGAGTGGGACGCTCGGCGCCGCCCAGTCGGCGATGACCGAGTGGGAGAGCGTGCAAAAGGCCGTCGAACGCCAGCGTCTCGCGCCCGGCCCGGGCGCAGGAGAGACCTCGAATCCGCTCGAGGGGAAGTCGCTGCTCATCCACCAGCGGCTTCAGGAAACCGCCTCCGGGCTGCGCACCCTCTCGCACGATCTGAATCAGCTCCTGGGGCTTCAGTATTCGCTCGAGCGGAGGGCTCGGGATTTGGACGAGCATCTGCTTTGGGAATTCCTCGATCCGCTGGACCGCTACGTGGACGAGATGTACGGCGCGGCGGCGCGATGCCGCTCCGGAGGGCGCCGCGTGGGACTCTCCGTCCAGACCGGAGGGGTCGGGTTCGAGCCCGAGATCGGGGGGATCCTGCTCCCGCTGATCCTGCGTCTTCTCGAAACGATGACCCCGATGCCCGTGGAGGATCGCGCGGTGGACGTGCGCGTGGTCGCCGCACGCGAGGGACTCGAAGCGCGGCTCCAGCTCGAGGGTCCGGTCGCCATGGACGAGGAATCGCTGCGCTATCTGGAAAACGCGCTCGAGGGGCTCGGCGGCTTCGTCTCGTTGAAGGAAACCCCGAGAATCGCCACGACGCTTCGCATCCAGTTTCCGATGGCGCGCTCGCTACGCAGCTTCCTTATTGTAGAAGCGGGCGGCCAGCGGATCGCGCTTCCCTGGAGCGCCGTCGAGCGCATCCACGCCACGGACGAGGAGCCGGCATGGACCGCCGCATCGGAGCCGGGCCCGGTCTATTCGCTCGCCTCGCTCTTCGGTCCCGCCGCGCCGGCGGGAGAGTCCGGGGCGGGCGACGGGCCGTACCGCGCGCCGAAGAAGGGAGCGCAGGGCGAGGGACATCCGCTCGCGGTGCTCCGGTGCGGAAGCGGATCCGCCGTCGTGAGCTTCGATCGAATCGTCTGGCGCGAGAACGCGCGGCTGAAACCCCTGCCGCCGAGACTCTATCCGGTCGAGGAGGTGTTGGGCGGGATCGTGGCGTCCGACTCGAGCATCACGCTCGTCTTGAATCCCAGCGCGCTCTTGAGGCGGACCCAGGAGCGCGACCAGAGCGGGATGGGCGCGTCGTGAAGGCGCTGCGGATCGAGCGGGCCGGGCCCCGCGAGGACTTTCAATTCACGCTCCACGGGGTGCTGGACGCGGACGGCTCTCGGTCGCTCGACCGCCTCCTCTTGAACTGCCAAGCCCGCGGCGCGCAGAGGGTGCGGCTCGATTTCCAGAACGTGGAGAGTGTTTCGAGCCTCGGCATCGCGGTCCTGACCCGCTGGGGCCGGGCGTTCGAAGAGACCGAGCGGCGCATCGAGCTCGAGGGTCTCGCGCCGGAGATCCGAGGCGCGCTCTGGCAATCGGAAGCGCTCGTCTATCTCGCGAACGCGGGCACGGGGATGGCCGGCGGCGCCTCCACGGCCGCCCCCGCGGCCGATGCCGCGCCGGCCCTCGATGCCCCTAGCGCGACGCCCCCGACCCCGGTGCTCCCGCCGCCCGAGGCGATCCCTCCGCCCCCGGCGCTGCCCCCGCCCCCGGCGGACATTTCCGACGCGGCGATGGCGGCGCTTCAACTGAAGCTCAAGCGAAAGGTCGTCGAGTTTCGGAACCTCTTCGAGATCACCCAGGCGCTGAACCTCGCGCAGGATCTCGATGAGGTCGTGAACCTCTTCGGGCTGAGCGTCATGGGGCAGTTCGGGCTCGAGCGCCTCGCGCTCTTTCTCACCGACCCCGATCGGGACGGCCATCTCGTTCCCCGGCACGCCCGCGGATTCGCGCAGAGCCACTTCCAGGACTTCATCATTCCCTGGACCGCGTTTCGAAAGTTCGGCCCCGACCGCGCGTTCCTCACGCTCCAGAAGCTGGAAGCGAAGCAGAACGGCACCGAGGAGCTGGAGGCGCTCCGCGAGTCGGGGTTCGAGTGGGCCGTCCTCCTCTGGGTGCGTCGCGATCTCGAGGGGGTCCTCTTCGTCGGAGGCCGCGGAAGCCGCAGGGAGTTCGAGGAGGACGAGCGGGATCTCCTGACGATTCTCGCGCATCAGGGCGCGGTCGCGATCTCGAACGCGCGCGTCCAGAAGGCCCAGGAAGAGCGGAATCTCGGACTCGTACGCGGAATGATGGCTCTGATCGAAAGCCGCGACGGCTACGCCAAGGGGAGCACCGAGCGCGTGGTCCGGTACGTGAGCGCGGCGTCCCGGCTGCTCGACTATCCCAAGGAGCACCTCAAGTCCCTGATCTACGGCGCCGTGCTGCGCGACATCGGGATGATTACCGTGAGCGGCCTGATCCTGAAAAACCCGGCGCATCTTTCCGAGGAGGAATGGTCGCTCATCAAGCAGCATCCCATCCGGGGAGCCCAGATCCTCGAGGAGATGAACTTTCCGAAGGAAGTGGTCGCGGTCGTCCTGAATCACCACGAGCGCTGGGGCGGGGAGGGATATCCGCATGGCATTCGCGGCCAGGACATCCCGCTCGGAGCGCGGATCGTGTCGCTCGTGGACGCCTACGTGGCGATGACGAGCGAGCGGCCGTACCGGCGCGCGCTCCCGTACGAGAA
>JACQPZ010000103.1 GCA_016207265.1 Candidatus Latescibacterota bacterium
GCGAGGCGGTGACCGGGACGAAGATCTCCGTGTCGGCGCCGTTCTTCAATCGCGTGAACGTGCCGATCGCGCTCGCGCTCCTGCTTCTCACCGGGGCGGGGCCGGTCCTTTCCTGGAAGCGCGTGACCGCATCCGTGCTGAAGCGGAATTTCGTCCTGCCCACGTTCCTCGGCGTGCTCGCCACGTTGATCGCCCTGCCGTTCGGGGCGCACGGTATCAACACGCTGCTCTGCGTGTTCGGCGCCGCCTTCGTGTCCACGACGATCGTCATGGAGTTCGCCCGCGGCGTTCAGGCCCGGAGGGGCGCGGACCCGGCGCCGCTCCCGACCGCGGTGGTCCACCTGGTCCAGAAGAACAAGCGGCGGTACGGCGGCTACATCGTCCACGCGGGGATCGTGCTCCTCTTCGTGGGCGTCCTCGGGTCGTCGGTGTTCCAGCAGGAGGCGCACGCGCCGCTCAAGCAAGGGGAGGCGCTCAAGATCGGCCCCTACACGCTGACCCTCCGCGGTATCACCGAACAGCAGAAGCAGAACGCCTCGCACACGACGGCGCTCGTTTCGGTGCAGCGCGGCCGGAAGTTCCTCGGCCTGGAGCATCCCTCGAAGGCGATGTACACGAAGGCGCAGCAGCCGATGACGGAGGTGGCGCTCCGCTCCACGCCGATGGAGGACCTCTACCTGATCCTGGGCGGAGTGAACGAGGACGGCTCCGCCTCGATCCAGGCCTACATCAATCCGCTCGTGAGCCTCGTGTGGGCCGGCGGTCTCGTGATGGCGCTCGGGACGATCATCGCCCTGAGCGACCGCATGCGGCTCCGCCGCGAAGAGAAGGACTCCGCGTGAGCGCGATCCGGTCCCCGGCTGCGGCGGTGCTCATCGCGCTCGTGTGCCTCGCGGTACCGGCCGAATCCCCCGCGAAGGATCGCGATCCCGCCCTGGCGATCACGAGCCAGATCATCTGCCCCTGCAGCTGCGGGGAAGTGCTGAGCGGGTGCACGTGCGACACGGGAAAGTCGATGCAGGGGTTCGTGGAGCGCTCGCTCAAAGCCGGGAAGACCAAGGACGAGATCGTCGGAGCGCTCGTGTCCCAGTACGGCGAGGTGATCCGCGGCGCCCCGAAACCGCAGGGATTCAACCTCATCGTCTGGATCGCGCCCTTCGCCGCGACGCTCGCGGGCCTCACGATCGCGTTCGTGATCCTGCGCCGGTGGGCGAGACGCTCGCCCGCTCCGGCGGGTCGGGCCGGCGCGCCCGGCGCCCAGGAAGTCTTCGGAGGTTCCTCCCCCGGGCGCACGGCGGAGGAAGACCTCGAAGCGCTGCGGGAGCGCGCGGAGGCGGAGCTTCGGCGGCTCCGCCGGTAGCGAGACCTCCTATGATCCTGGCCGGCCAGATCGTCCTGATCGCCCTCGTCGCACTCTACGTCTTGTCTCCGCTGATTCTGAGAAGAGGGGAGCGGGCGTGGGTCGAATCCCGCGACGAGGCGTTGCTGCGTGCGGTCGAGGAGCGGAAGGCGCGGCTCTATACGGGAATCGTGGAGCTGGACTTCGACCGCGACTCGGGAAAGATCTCGCAGGACGACCACGCGCGCATGCGCACGGAGGTGATGAAGGAAGTGCTCGCGGCTCTCCAGGAAGAGGATTCGCTGAGGAAGGGCGCCAGGCCGAGGCCGACGGTGATTGAGGGCGGAGATTCGGTGGAGCGCATGATCGAGGATTACAAACGGGCGAGGCTCCAGGACGCCGAAGGGAGAAGAACATGACCTCCCGCCCGCGGCCCCCTGCCTGCGCGGCGGCCGCCGTGAGATGGGGGAGCATCGCCGCGATCGCGTGCGGGATCGCGGCGGCACCCCACGCGCGGGCGCTCACGATCCAGGGGCATGTCTTGAAGGGCGAGCAGCGGGTGCCGGTTTCGAATCATTCCGTGCAGCTCCATGTCGTGCGGGGCGATGAGGAGCTGAAAGGCCAGACCGCCCGCACCGGCTCCGGCGGGGAGTACCGATTCACCGGGCTCAAGGCGGATCCCGGGCTCTCCTTTTACGTCACGACCGAATACGAGAACGCGCTCTATGCCGAAGGTCCGCTGAGCGCCGACGGCGAGGCGATCGAGCAGAACCTCGCGGTCTACGACGTGGGACGCGACATCTCCGCGGTGCAGGTGAAGAACCAGCACATCATCATCGAGCGAAAGCCGGACCGGCTGCACGTCACCGAGGTCCTGATCGTCGAGAACAACGGGCACACCGCGTACCTCGGGACGGGCCTGAACCACGCCGAGAATGCGGGAATCCGGCTGGGGCTTCCCGCCTCGATTCGGGAATTCCAGCAGGGAATCGGGGGCGACCCCCAGACGACGACCGTTCAGGGGAGGGAGCTTTCGAGCGAGCGGCCGATCATTCCCGGCGTGCGGCCGTTCAGCTTCACCTACACGATCCCGTTCTCGGGCAGGATGGACCTGAGCCACCGCCTTTACTTCCCGACCGGGGCCTTCGTCATTCTTCTCGACGATCCGAAGCTAAACCTCGAGGCGAAGGGCCTCGAGTTCATGGGGCCCCGCGAGCAGGGCGGAAAGCAGTACGTGGTCTACAGCGGATCCAACTTCGCGGTGGGGCAGGAGGTCGCGATCCGGATCGGCGGCGCGAGCTTCTGGTCCAATCCCAAGATCTATCCGTGGCTCGCCGCGCCGTTCGCGATCGCAGGGATCCTTTGGTTGGCCGCGAAGCGCGGCAAGGCCGCGCGCGGCGCGGCGC
>JACQPZ010000104.1 GCA_016207265.1 Candidatus Latescibacterota bacterium
ATGGATTTCGCGCGGCTCACGTCGCTCCCCGCACCACGCGCCGCCGCGTGGCCGCCTCAGGCGCCTCCGGGCATCCCGCCGGGAGACGCGATCTGGAAGACGATCGCCGAGCGGGACCTCCTCCTTTTCCATCCGTACGAGAGCTTCGAGCCCGTGCTGAGACTCCTGCGACTCGCCGCCGAGGATCCCCAGGTGCTCGCAATCAAGCAGGTGCTCTACCGCACGTCGCCCCAATCGGAGGTCGTCCGGGCGCTCGAGCGCGCTGCGGAGAACGGGAAGCAGGTGACGGTGCTCGTGGAGCTTCAGGCGCGCTTCGACGAGGAGCGGAACGTGACTTGGGCCCGCCGGCTCGAGGATGCCGGTGCGCAGGTGCTCTACGGCCTCGCGGGGCTCAAGACGCACGCGAAAGCGCTCCTCATCGTGCGGCGCGGACCGGAGGGGATCGAGCGCTACGCCCACGTCGGGACGGGGAATTACAACGAGCGCACGGTCCTCGAGTACTCGGACCTGAGCCTTCTATCCGCGGACGAGGATCTCTGCGCCGATCTCACTGCGTTTTTCAACGTGGTGACCGGCTACTCGGAGCCGCTCGCGTGGCGAACGATCGCGATGGCTCCGCTCGGCCTGCGGCCGCGGTTCCTGGGGCTCATCCGGCGCGAGATCGAGCGCTCGACGCCGGAAGAGCCGGGGCAGATCCGCGCGAAGATGAACGCGCTCGTGGACGCTCCGATCATCGACGCTCTGTACGAGGCTTCCCGGGCCGGCGTGAAAATCGACCTCAACGTGCGCGGATCGTGCCTGTTGCGTCCCGGGGTCGCGGGACTGAGCGAGAATATCCGCGTCGTATCCATCGTGGACCGCTTCCTCGAGCACAGCCGGATCTACGAGTTTCGAAACGGTGGGGACGTGGAGACCTTCATCGGGAGCGCGGATTGGATGCCGCGGAATCTGGATCGGCGCGTGGAGCTGGTCGTGCCGGTGCGCGACCCCGATCTCGGGGCACGTCTCGCCCGGATCCTGGACGCCTTCTTCGCAGACAACGTGAAGTCGCGCGAGCTCAAGGCGGACGGGACGCTCGCGAAGCGCGCGAGCCGGAAGAAGCCGTTCCGGGCTCAGGAGGCGTTCTGGGAGGAGGCGCGTGCCCGCGCCCAAGGCCGTCCGGACACGGAGCGCGGCGCCTTCGCGCCGCTCAGGAGCGCGCCGGAGTAGGGGACACGCGCGCTGGCCGTGTGCAATTCAGAACGCATGATCGAGCCGCGCGCCCCGGTCATAGTCCTTCGTTCAGGATCGCCAGGAATCGGTCATAGACGAACAGTCGATTCCGGCGCTGGCCCGTCAACTCGCGTGCGATACCCAGCTCGACGAGCAACTCCATAGCGGCGGATGCGGCGGGAAATGAGAGCCCTGTCGTTCGGCAAACCTGCTGCACGGAGGAGATCGGGTGCGCCTTGATCGCCTCGTGCACCCGCAGGGCCGATCCGGCGCGTCGCCCCTTCGGTTCGATGTGCGCCCGGTCCGTGCGGAACAGTTCCGCGAGTGCTTCGGCCGTAGCGACAGCGTTTTCAGCGCTTCGTGCTACTCCATCGAGAAAGAACGCGAGCCACGCTTCCCAATCTCCATCGCGACGCACCCGATCGAGCAGATCGTAATACGTCGCGCGATACTGTCTGAGGTAAAGGCTGAGATAGAGAAGCGGCTCCTTCAGCATTCGACCGTGGCAAAGCAGGAGTGTTATCAGGAGGCGACCCACACGGCCATTGCCATCTAGAAACGGGTGAATAGTCTCGAATTGAACATGGGCGAGTCCCGCGCGCACCAACAGCGGGATGCCATCGTCGTCCGCGTGAATGAACCGCTCGAAGGCGGCCATGCACTCGGGCACCGCGGTGTGCGGCGGCGGGACGAACACCGCGTTTCCGGGACGGCTTCCGCCGATCCAATTCTGCGACCGGCGGAACTCGCCGGGCTCCTTTCCGCTGCCACGGCCGCGCGAGAGGAGCACCGCATGAATCTCTCGGATCAGCCGGTTCGAAAGCGGGAATCCCTCCCGCAACCGCGCCAGGCCATGCTCCAGCGCTGCTACGTAGTTGGAAACCTCCTGGACGTCGTCGAGCGGAACTCCCGGCGCCTCGTCCAGCTCGAACAGTAGTAGATCCGAAAGTGAGGACTGCGTGCCCTCGATCTGCGAGGAGAGAACCGCCTCCTTCCGGACATAGGCATAGAGGAAAAGCGACCTGTTCGGCAGGTGCGCCGAGAGGCCATCGAGGCGGCCGATGATGAGCACAGCCGCCTCGAGCGCGCGCTGTAGACCGCGCTCGAAGTCCACGGGCGGGGCGGGAGGCAGCGGGAATGGAACGAACGCGCGGACCGTCTCACCGCCCACGCTCGTAACTTCATATTTCCCGGTCTCTCCGCGTCTCATTGGGCCCGCTCCTCAGGACGGCGGAACGCTGAATAAGAACCAACGTTATTAATAGTTAACCATCAAAGTATTAATAACGCAAGTCCGCCGCGATCCGGCCGAGCCAGGCGCTACGGTCGCGGCCTAAGATGTTTCCCTCGCTGTGGATCCGCCGAAATCCCACGCCCACGCTCAGGTCCACGTTGTCGCGCGGCAGCCAGCGCACGTCGCTCCAAACCTCGCGCCGCTCCTCCACGATGCCCGAGAGGCCCACCGTAGAGACGGCGCCCTGCGACCGGAACCACGGCACGCCGAGTCTTCCTTCGCCGTGGTTCGTGAAATCGCCGCTTGAGCGGATCTGCCAGTCTCGCGAGATGTCGTGGACGGCTTCGAGCGTCACATTTTCGACGTCGGGGCCGAGCACGTATCCGAGCGGGCGATCGCGGTAGATGAAATCCTGCGCGTACTCGACGCTGTAGGTGTAGTTCCGCACGCGCGTGTACTCTCCGAGGAGACGGATGTAGCGCGCTCCGGAGGAGCGGTTGCTCCGGAAGGGCCGCTCGCTCCGGAACCCGAGCTGGTAGCCGATCCGATTCGGCATGTCGGCGCTCTCGGTCGCGTAATCATCCACGAGCAGCTCGCCGTAGAGCGTGAGCCCTCGCGAGATACGATAGGAGAGATCGGCGGAGACCATGAGGTTCGAGCGCTCGAGCGAGCGGAGGGAGTCGTTGGAAGCCTCGCGAATCCGGATCCGCTCCACGATCGTGTAGGGG
>JACQPZ010000086.1 GCA_016207265.1 Candidatus Latescibacterota bacterium
GCCTCGACCGGCGCGCTGACCGACTCGCTCACGCCCGCGAACTCGGGCCTCACGAGCAGCAACCTCCGCGCGATTCGGTTCGACAGCGCCGGAAAGGGATGGATCGGGACCGCCTTCAACGGGCTCGACGTCTGGGACGGCCGCGGCACCGCGGATCACGCGGACGACGTGTGGACCCATACCTCGACGACCCCCAGCGACCAGATCACGTCGCTCGTCGTGCTCGATCCGCAGACGGCCTGGATCGGGACGTCGGCCGGGGCGAGCCTCTACCAGAACGGGATCCCCACGCGCGTGCTGACGACGACGGGCAACCCGGGCCTTCCGAGCCCGCAGGTGAACGACCTCGCGCTCGACACGCGCGGGAATCTCTGGATCGGAACGGCCGGGGGGCTCGTTCGCGCGGACGCCGTGGGGTCCGGCGCGATCGAGATATTCACGTCGGACGACGGTCTCGTCGACAACGACGTCCGCACGGTGGCGTGGGACGCGGCCCGCGGCGCGCTCTGGGTCGGGACCGCGCAGGGGGTCTCGCGGGTCGTTCCCGCCACGGCGGGAGAGCCGAGCTTCAACGATGGGACGTATCTCTACCCGAATCCCTCGCCTGGTTCGACCGGCCGGCTCAAGCTCGGGGGAATCCAGAACGCGCTGGAGGGCGAGATCCGCGATCTCGCCGGAAACGTCATCCATCGATTCCGCTGCGATCCGGCCGCGAACGAAATCTGGGACTTCAGGGATTCAGACGGAGGGCCGGCCGCTTCCGGCGTCTACCTGGTCGTGCTTCGCGACAGGGGCCGGACGAAGACCCTGCGCGCCGCGGTGGTGCGTTGAAGCTCAAGTCGCCGCTTACGCTCGCGGCGCCGCCCGATCCGGCCGCATGGGACGCGCTCGTCGAGGGAGCGGACGGCGCCACCGTCTTTCACACCGCGGCGTGGGCGGAGCTGTGGCGTTCGGAATGGCGGGACGCCCGCTGGATCGCGTTCGTCCTCGAGGACGATCGGGGCTACGCGGGCGGAATCCCCGCGATCGTTCGACACCGCGGCATCGGCCGCACGGTCTTCTCGATGCCGCACGGCACCTACGGCGGCCCCCTCGTGCGCGCGGGCCATCCCGATCCGGCCTCCGTCCGGCGCGACCTGCTCGATGCCTACGCCCGCTTCGCGGGGAGCCGGTGGACGCTCCGGTCGGAGCTCACGTGGTTTCGAGGCGCCCTCGCGGAGATTCCTCCGGGCCTCGATGCGGTGGAGCGCTTCACCCACGTCCTTCCGCTGAAGCCCGACTTTGCGTCGCTCGCCGCCTCATTCTCGTCGCCGACCCGCCGCATGGCGCGCCAGGCGGAGGAGAGCGGGCTTTCGATCCGGTCGGCGGGATCGGAGGCGGACGTTCGCTCCTACTACGCGCTCGCGGTCGAGGCCGTTCGCCGCCGGGGCGGGACCCCGAAGCCATACTCGGTCTACTCGCGCATTCTCGAGACGCTCGTTCCGTCGGGGCGGGCCCGCTTTCATCTCGTCGAACACGAGGGGATCCCGGTCGCGGGGAGCCTCCACCTCTTCCACCGTGGCGCCGTGACGAACTGGCTCACGGTCTCCCGGCAGACGCACTGGCACCTGAGACCGAACAACTTCCTGATCGCGCGGGTGCTGGAGAGTCTCTGCGAGGCGGGGTATCTCGAGTACAACTTCGGCGCCTCGCCCCCCGACGCGGCGGGCTTGATCCGGTTCAAGGAAGGATGGGGCGCCGCCCGGGAGGCGTTGGTCGTCGCGGGAAGGCGGAGCGCGCTGTATCGAAAGCTCCGGGGGTAGCGCCTCCTTGCGGATCCTCATCCTCTCGCACGGCTCCTCGGTTCACACCCGGCGCTGGGTCGAGGCGCTGGAGGAGCGGGGACACGCGCTCAGGCTCTTGACCGCGGAGCCTCCGCGAGGCTACCGGGTCTCCTCGCGCGTCGTGGGGATGCCGATCCCGGTCCGGGCGTTCCGATACGTGAGCGCCCTCGGGGCCGTGCGGCGGGAGATCCGCGAGTTTCGCCCCGACGTGACGGTCGCCCACTTCCTGCCGAATTACGGGTTTCTCGCAGCGCTCTCCGGGACGAGACCGTTCGCCCTCGTCTGCTGGGGATCGGACCTGCTGCTCAACGCGCGCCGCACGCCGCTCCATCGGGCGCGGGCGCGCTTCGTTCTCCGGCGCGCCGACCTGATCCACGTTGACGCCGCGGTGCTGGCCGACGCCGCGATTTCCCTCGGCGCCCCTCCCGGCCGCGTGTGGACGCGCGCGTGGGGGGTCGACCCCGGCGCGTTCGCGTCCACCGCCGGAGGCCGTCCGGCCGATGGCGCAACGCGTCCGATCCGCATCGTATGGACCCGCCATTTCGAGCGGGTCTACGATCCGCTCACATTCGTCCGCGCGCTCGCGGCTCTCAAGAGGCGCGGCGTTCCGTTCCACGCGTCGATGGCGGGAGGAGGCCGGCTGAAGGGTCCGGTGGAGACGATGCTTCGCGAGGAGGGACTCGTGAACGAGGTGAGGCTCGAGGGCGTCGTCGATTCGGCGCGGCTTCGGGAGCTTTACTTCGACGGCGACGTATACGTTTCCCTCTCGCGCTCCGACTCGACGTCGCAGTCCCTGCTCGAGGCGATGGCGGCCGGCCTCTTCCCGGTCGTGACCGACATCGAGGGAAACCGCGAGTGGATCACGCACCGGCGCGAGGGCTATCTGGTCCCACCCGGAGACGCGGACGCGACGGCCTGCGCGATCGCCGAGGCGGCGGGCGATCCGGACGCCGATGCGATCCGATCCCGCGCCCGGGCCGCCGTGCGCTCGCGAGGACGCTTCGACGAGACGGTCGCGCAGGTCGAGGAGAAGCTCCGCTCGCTTGCGGCCGGCCGGGGGCGGGCGTGACGGGCCGGGGGCGGGCGTGACGTCCGCGCCTTTCGCCATCGGTTCCGAGTGACCATGCGGGTCCTCGTTCTCGCCTACTTCTTCCCGCCCCTCGGTGGAGGGGGATGCCAGCGGACCGTCAAGCTCGTCCGCTACCTCGAGCCCCTCGGATGGACCGCTTCGGTGATCACCACCTCCGCCCGGGATTACTGGATCCACGATCCCACCCTCCTCGACGAGCTTCCCGCGTCCGCCCAAATCCTCCGTGTCGGCGGATTCACGGCGATCCGGGCGCTCAGGATGCTCGAGCGCGCGGGATTCGGGTTCGAGGAGACCCAGGGTTCGCGCCGGCGGGGCGTGTTCCGCGCCCTGCGCGCGCTCCAACGCTGGTTTCTCCTCCCGGACGGCTATGGAGGGTGGGCCCGGGCCGCGCGGGACGCCGCCAACCGGCGGATCCGATCGGGCGGCATCGACGCGATCTGGACGACCTCCTCGCCGGAGAGCGCCCACCTGGCGGGTCTCTCGCTGAAACGGCGGTTCGGGATCCCGTGGGTCGCGGACTTCCGCGATCCCTGGGTGGGCCGCGCCACCTACCGGCCCCCGACGCGGTGGCACGATCGAAGGCACCGCGCGATGGAAGGAGAAGTCGTGCGCTCGGCGGACCGAATCACGGTCGTGAGCGAGCCGATCGCCGCTCTGTACCGCGCCCGCTATCCGGAGCTCGACCCGGCCCGCTTCGTTCTCCTGCCGAACGGTTTCGACCCGGACGACTGGCGGCGTGCCGGCGAAGGGGGAGTCTCAACGCAGGACGTCGGCCGGTTCGTGCTGCTCCACGCGGGGCAGCTCGCCCACCGGCCGACCGTCCGGACGCTGCTTCACGCGGCGCGCCGCGTCCTCGAGGACGATCCTCCCGCGCGGCGCGAGCTTCGCATCCGCTTCATGGGCGGAAACGAGGAGCTGGGTGCGGCCGAGCGGGGCGCGATGGAGCGCGGCTTAGCGCTCGCGGACGTCGTCGAAATCGTTCCGGCCCGGCCGCACATCGCGGCGTTGCGGTCGATGCGCGCCGCGAGCGCGCTCGTCCTGCTCGGGCACGGCGGCCCCGCGGACTCGCTCCTTTACACGGGGAAGATATACGAGTACCTCACCAGCGGCCGCCCCGTGCTCGGAATCGCGGACGAGGGTCCCGCCGCGAGTCTCATCCGTGAAACGCGCGCCGGTCCCGTGCTCGGATCCGGCGACGTGGATGGGGTCGCGAGATCGCTCAAGGAGTGGCTCCGCGCGTGGCGCGGGGGAGCGGACCTCACGATTCGCGTTCCCGACGCGGTCTCCGCCCCGTGGGAGCGCCGCCTGGCCTCCGCCCGAGCCGCCTCGATACTCACCGAGATCGCCTCGAACCGCCCCCGGTAGGTCGATTCGCACCCGAATCCGCGCCGGTCGGTCCCGGTCCGGCTCACGGCCCGCCCGCCTTGAGCCTTTCCCTTTAACCCGTTGTTTCACAAAAGGATAAAATTTTCGAAAGTCTGCTAAATCGGCTTGACACTCCTTTTGGGAGGCCGGTAGGATGCCGCGGTGGTGATTTGTGGTGAATAGTGGGGATCAGGGCTGCCGCGGCGGTGCGTCTTCCCGGTAGCGGGTGGGGAACGAGATGGCGATGTTTCGGGGAAGCTACCGGCATTCGATCGACCACAAGGGCCGCATCAGCATCCCTTCGCGGTTCCGCCGGCTCCTTTCCGGAAGAGCATCCAACACGTTCATCGTCCTTCGCGGCCTCGAGGCGTGCGTCGCGCTCTATCCGCTCGATGAGTGGCAGCGGATGGAGGAACGGCTCCGCGGCCGGTCCTTTCACGACGAGACCAACCGCCGCTTCCTTCGCATGATGTCGCTCGACCTGAACGAGGGTGCGCTCGACGCGCAGGGTCGCGTGATGATCCCGCCGCGGCTCCTGGCCCACGCGCAGCTCCAGCGGGAAGCGATGGTCAACGGCGTCACGGACCACATCGAGATCTGGGATCCCGTGCTGTTCGAGGCCTATCTCGCGGGCACGAACCGATCCTACGAAGACATGGCGGGAGAGCTGCTCCTGTGATCCCGGGCGCCGTCTCGGGTCGCCGGGCGTTCGCGTTCGACCGGCCGACGCTCCAGTGGGACTCCCTTCGCGGGATGGGCGCTTCCACCGTGCGGCTCTTCGGCCGTCTGGGAGCGCGCGAGCTCAGGCAGGTGACGGAGGCCCTCGCGGGGCGCGGCTCATCGCCCCGCGACCTGATCTGCATTGACTTCGAGCAGGTGGAGCACGTGGACTTCTGCGCGCTCCCCGAATTCGTGCGCGCGCTCGTGCGGCATCAGAACCGCGGCGCGAGCCTGTGTCTGGTCGGCCTGAGCCGATACGTGCGCAATCTGTTCGATGCCGCCGGAGAGGGGCCGTCCCTGCGGCAGCTCCTGTGGACGGCGCAGCGGGAAACCGTCGTGCCGCGACGCCCGTTCCTGGGGCTCACGACCCGCGTGAAGATCCCCGGGGACGAACGTCGCGACTTCTGGCGTTAGCGTAGACGCCGAGGGAAATGGATGCCGGGTCACGTCCCGGTTCTCAAGGAGGAGGTTGTCCGTTTGCTCCTGACGGATCCGAACGGGACCTACGTGGATGCGACACTCGGCGGCGGCGGACACGCCGCCGCGTTGCTCGAGTCGCTCGGGGGGAACGGGAGGGTGGTGGGTTTGGACTGTGACCCGGCTGCGATCGAGCGGGCTTGGGCCCGGCCGCCGGCGCCTCGGCCCCGGTTCGTCGCGAGCCGCGCCCGGTTCTCGGGGATTCAGCCCGCGCTCGAGGCGCTCGGGATCCGACGCGTGGACGGAATCCTCGCGGATCTCGGGCTCTCCTCGCTCCAACTCGAGGATCCCGGCCGCGGTCTCTCCTTCTCGTTCAAGGGGCCGCTCGACATGCGGCTCGATCCCTCGCTCCCCGAGAGCGCCGATGCGCTCCTCCGTAGGATCGACGATCGGGAGCTTCTGCGCGTGCTCGTCGAGTACGGCGAGCTGCCGCGCCCGCGCGCCGCGCTCCGCGCCATCCGCCGCGCGCTGGCCGAGCGCCCGCCGCTTGCGAGCGATGCGCTCCGTGCGGCGCTCGCGCCCCTCTACCCGGGCCCGTCGAGGCCGCGCCGCCTCTCGCAGGTCTTCCAGGCGCTGCGCATCACCGTGAACCACGAGTTGGAGGAGCTGGATTCGCTGCTTCGCGAAGCACCGGGTCTCTTGCGGCCGGGCGGGACGCTTTGTGTCATCGCGTATCACTCGCTCGAGGACCGTCGTGTCAAAAACGCGTTCCGCCCGCCGCGACCCTCCGATCCACGCGTTCCAGCGCCGGTCTCGCCGTGGATCCCGCTGACGAAACGACCGATCCGTCCCTCCGAGGAGGAATGTCGCGTCAACTCCCGCGCGAGAAGCGCGAGGCTTCGGGCGGCGCGCCTCGCCGCGGAGGCCGCATGAGCGTCGCGATTCGCCTCCTCGAGCGGGCGCGTCCGGTGGCCGAGCGCACGCCGGCGCGGCCGGACCCCTACACGCGCTCCTTCCGCGCCCAACCGAGGCGGCGGGTGCGGCTGCGGACGATCGTGGCGCTTCTTCTCGCCGCCGGGATGCTCTTCGTGCAGGTATGGGAACGGACGGCCGCGAACGCTCTCTCGATGGAGCGCGACCGGCTGGCGCGGGAGGTCCGCAGCCTGGAAAACCGGATCCGCATCTCCCGGGAGCTTCGAGAAAGCGCCGCGTGGAGGACCGGAATGGATCTCACGTCGCTCGGCGGGCTCGGATTCGAGAATCCGGACCCGTCGATGGTCGTGGATATCGACCTCTCCATTCCCGGCCCGCGCACGGCCGCCCGCCCGCATCTTCCGGCGCGGATCCTCGGGCTGCTGCGGCGCGCGCTGCCGCACACATGGGCCGAGCGCGTGTTGGGATTGCCCACGGCGCCCGTAGAGGCGAAGGGGGGACGATGAGCCCGCTTCACCTGCGACGTCTCAGGCTGATCGCGCTGCTCGGCTTCCTCGTCTACGCCGCGATCCTGATCCGCCTCGCTTCGATCCAGCTCGTGGGACACGCGCGGCTTACGGTGGAGGCGAAGGGCCAGCAGACGTCGAGGGTGATCCTCGAGCCGGAGCGCGGCCGCATCTACGACCGGCACATCCTGCCGCTCGCGGACAACGTCGACGTGAGCCAGATCTCGGTGCGCCCCGCCGAGGTGCGGAACGCGTCGGAGACACAGCGGTTCATCCGCGAAGCGGTGGGGCCGCGCGGGGTCGACCGCCTCCGCCGCGGCCGCCGGAGCGCCTACGTCCGGATCAGCTCGCAGATCACGCCGGAGCAGGAAATCGCGCTCAAACGCTCGGCCCCGGCCGGCGTCCAGATCGAGCGGGTCCCCGGACGCGTCTATCCACTGGAAGGGCTGGCCCGGTCCGTCGTCGGGGTCGTCGGGGTGGACGGGACGGGCCTGGAGGGGCTCGAGCGCGTGTTCGACCGCGAGCTCAAGGGAGTGAGCGGCTGGGCGACTCTGTTCCGCGACGGGCGCGGTCTGGAGCACCAGCTTCCTCAGAGCATGGTCAAGTTCCCCGGTCCGGGGGCGAATCTGATCACGACGATCGACCGGGACGCCCAGTCGGTTCTCGTCATGGAGCTCAAGCGCGCGGTCGCGCGCACCGGAGCGCGCGGCGGCATGGGGGTCTTCGCCGATCCTCACACGGGCGACGTCTTCGCGATGGCCACGGTCGAGGGGAAGAACCCTCCCGATGGCTCTCCGAACCGAAACCGGGTGATCGCGGACCAGTACGAGCCCGGCTCGACGTTCAAGCTGCTGGCCGGCTGCGCCGCGCTCGAGGAGCACATCCTCTCGCCCGAGGATTCCTTCTTCGTTTCCCGCGGCGAGATCGACCTGGGCGGGTTCCGCATGCACGATTCGCACCCGGATACCCGCTGGTACAGTGTTCGAGAGGCGACCGCGCTCTCGAGCAACGTCTGCTACGCGCAGATCGGGACCAAGGTGGGCGCGGGGACCCTGTACCGGTACGCGCGGCTCTTCGGATTCGGGGAGCCGACGCGCCTCCAGCTTCCCGGCGAAGCCTCCGGGCAGATCCGGCATCCCTCGCGCTGGTCCGCGCGGTCGCTCGCGACCATCTCGATCGGGCAGGAGGTCACCGCGACGCCGCTCCAGATCCTCATGGCGTACTGCGTCGTGGCGAACGGCGGGATCCTCTACCGCCCGCGGATCGCGACGGCGCTCCTCGATGAGGACGGCCGGCCGGTCCGGCTCTTCCCGGTGGAGCGCGTGCGGCGCGTCGTCTCGCCGGAGACCGCCGCGACGTTCCGTTCGTTCCTCCGTGACGCGGTCACGTGCGGGACCGCGTCGGACGCGGCGCTCCCGTGGTGCGACGTCGCCGGGAAGACCGGAACGGCGCAGAAGCCGACCGAGGGCGGAAGGGGGTACGGGAACGGCCGGTACGTCTCCTCGTTCGTGGGGATGGCGCCCGCGGAGAATCCCCGGATCGTGGGGCTCATCGTACTGGACGAGCCGCGCGGCGCCTACTACGGCGGCGCCGTCGCCGCGCCCGTCTTCCGCGACGTCCTCGCGACCTGGGCGACCCTGGGGAAAGGCCCCGTGCGGCTCCCGGTGCAGACGCTCCTCACGCACCGCCGATCCGTGGGTTCCACGTCGCGCGTCCCCGACGTGCGCCTCATGGCCGCCGACCAGGCCCGCTCGGCGCTCCGCGCCGCCGGAATGAACTGCTCGGTCGCGGGAAGCGGCGCGCGGGTCGCGCTTCAATCGCCCGAGCCCGGCATGGAGGCGCGCTCGGGGGAGGTCGTCCGGATCGTGCTCTCCACCGAGGCGGTCCCGGTGAACGCGTTTCCGGATCTGCGCGGTCTCTCGTTGCGGGAGGCGGTGGCCAGGCTGAGCGGGCTCTCCGTCTCCGTCTCGTCCGTGCGCGGCTCGGGCCGCGTGATCCACCAGGATCCTCCGCCGGGGACGCCCCTCAGGCCCGGCTCGGCGTGCGCGCTCTCGTGCGCGCCGCGGAGCTCGTGATCGCGGCTTCGGCGCTCCGCCTGAGCGCGCTTCCCCCGCTCCTCGGGGCGGGCGAAACGCGCGGTGCGCTGGGCGGCGAGTGGCGCAGAGTCCGGTACGACTCGCGCGACGTCGAGCCCGGCGATCTCTTCGTAGCCGTGCCGGGGCTCACGCGCGACGGACACGACTACGTGGCGGCCGCGGCCGCGAAGGGCGCCCGGGCGGCGGTGGTCGAGCGGCTCGTGTCCGGGGCGGATCTGCCGCAGATACGCGTTCCCTTGGCGCGGCGCGCGCTCGCGCTCCTGGCCGCGGAGGAGACCGGGCACCCGTCGCGCGAGCTGGTCCTGGCCGGAGTGACCGGCACGAACGGGAAGACCACGACGGCGCACCTGATCCGATCGGCGCTGGCCCAGTCGGGGCATCGGGCCGGGTTCGTCGGGACCGTGGGGTACGAGTTCGAAGGGAAGCTCGAGACGGCGCCGCACACGACGCCCGAAGCGCCCGATCTCATGCGGCTGCTTCGGGCCTGGAGGGATCGGGGGGCGACCGCGGTCGCCATGGAGGTCTCGTCGCACGCGCTCGCCCTCGAGCGGACGTACGGGGTGGCGTTCGACGTCGGAGTGTTCACGAACTTGACCCAGGATCATCTCGACTTTCACGGCACGCTGGAAGCGTATCGCGAAGCCAAGTCCCGGCTGTTCCGGTCGGACACGAGAGGGGATCGGACAAAGCGGTTCTCGGGCGCGGTCAACGTGGACGACCCGGCGGGCCTTTGGATCAGGACC
>JACQPZ010000087.1 GCA_016207265.1 Candidatus Latescibacterota bacterium
GCAGATCAACGCGCTGGTCGATCTCGCCCTGAAGGAGAACGACCACACGACGCACAGTTTTCTCCAGTGGTACGACAACGAGCAGCTCGAGGAAGTGTCGAGCATGGAGACCCTGCTCAAGATCATCCGCCGCTCCGGGGCGAACATCATGTTCTTGGAGTACTACCTCGCCCGGAAGGGGTCGGCGTTGCCGGCCGCCGAGTAAAGCCAGAGGGGCCTGTCCCTACAGGGAACCGGCCCCTCCTCGGTGCAAGCCGCCGTGCAGCGCGCTCCGCGGCGGATCAGTTCGTCGTCGTGACTTCCTTTCCGTCCAGATCCCGGAACGCCACTCCGCCCAGATTGAGCTTCGTGATCTGAGGCTCGATCTGGCTCCGGTCTCCCACCGCGATGACGAGCATCCGGTCCGGCGCGAGGTACTTCTTCGCGACGCTCTGCACGTCCTGGGTGGTGACGATTGCGATCCTTCCCGGGAGCGTCTGGTAGTAGTCGGGAGCCATGTCGTAGAGATAGAGCGATGCGATGGTGCCCGCCGTGCTTCCGGTCGTCTGGAACTGGGCCGGGAGTGTCCGGATGGTCGATTCCTTGGCCATGCGGAGTTCGTCCTCGGTCACGGGCTTTTCGACCATCCCCTTCACCTCTTTGAGGATTTCCTCGATCGAGGCGCCGGTGACGTCGGTGCGCACGCTGGCTCCGATGAGAAACGGCCCCGGGCCGCGGTTCTCGACCAGCGCCGAGAACGCCCCGTAGGTGTATCCGTGCTCCTCGCGGAGGTTCATGTTGATCCGGCTCGAGAATAGGCCGCCCATGATCGAATTCGCCAAATCGAGCTTCTCGAAATCGGGATCCGAGCGCATGAGCCCCATCTGCGCGACGCGCAGGGCGGTCTGCGGGGCGCCCGCCTTGTCAACGATGACGACGCGCGACGCGATCGAGGTCCCGGCCGGCGGCCGCGGCGTCTCGGTGGGCGGTCCCGTCCACGATCCCAGGGCCTCCGCGGCGAGCCTCTTCGCCTCGGCCTCCGTCAGGTCGCCCACGAATACGAGGGCCGCGTTCTGAGGCGTGTAGTACGCCTGGGAGAACTTGACCATGTCATCCCGCGTGATCTTCGCCAGCGCTTCCGAGGTTCCGAGCGCGTTGTGCCCGTAGGGATGCGAGGGACCGTAGAGGCAGTTCCACATGATGCGGCTCGCGGTCTGATTGGGATTGTCGCGTTGCTGGAGGAGCGCCGTTTGCCGTTCGCTCCGAACGCGCTCCAGGTCCTTCTCGGGGAACGCGGGGTGGAGCGCGACGTCCGAGAGGATCGCCAGCGTGGCGCCCGCGGTGTGCTTCAAGGATCGCGCGGAGATCGAGCTTCCATCGATGCTGGAGCCCGTGTTGAGCGACGCGCCGAGCCCGTGAAGCTCGTCCGCGATCGCGAGCGCGTCCCGCTTCGTCGTCCCTTCGTCCAGCATGCTCGCCGCAAAACCCGACAACCCGGGCAAATCTTGCGGGTCCTGAGCGCTTCCCGAGCGAAAGACCAGCACGCTCGCGACGATCGGAAGCCGGTGCGACTCGACGAGGAGCACCTGGAGCCCGTTCGGAAGCTTGAAGCGCTTCGCCATCGGGAGCTTCACCTGCGCCGCCGGGCCGGCCGTCGGCGCGGTGTTCCGCCACGGCTCCTTCGACTCGACCTGTGCGGTGGACTTCGGCGGCGCCTCCGGCGTGGGGGGCGAGGGTGGCAACACCTTCTCGCCCGGGACCCCGTGCACGACGCAGCGTTGATCCTTCCCGAGCTGGGCGGCCACGAACTGCTTCACGCCGTCCGCCGTCACCGCGCCGTAGCGTGCCAGGTCCTGATTGAGGTACCCGGGGTCCTTCATGTGCTGGTTGTACATGTTCAGGCGGTCGGCGACGCCGCCGAAGCCGCCGACGTGCTCGAGGCTCGAGACGATCGCGGAGTACATGGAGTTCTGCGATGCCGCCACCTCTTCCGGCGTCGGGCCGCCGGCGGCCATCTTCTGTATCTCGGCGTCGATCGCGGCCTCCAGCTCCTCGGCCGTGTGGCCGGGCTTCGCGGTGGCGACGATCTCGAAGACGGAACCGAGCGTCAGAGACTGCTGGGACGAGCTCACGTCCTGCGCGATCTGCTTCTCGTAGACGAGGCTCTTGTAGAGCCGGCTCGACTTGCCTCCGCCGAGGATGTCGGCGGCGATGCCGGCCTCGGCGTCGCCCGGCTTGAAGATCGGCGACGTGATCCATCCCATGAACACCCGCGGCAGCTCGACCTTGTCGGTGACCGTGGAACGCCGTTCCTGCGTGATCCGCGGGGTCGTCGCCTGGATCGCCGGCACGTCCTCGCCGCGCGGGAGGGTCCCGAAATACTTCGCGACGAGTGCCTTGGCGTTCGCCTTCTGGAAGTCGCCCGAGACCACGAGGCTCGCGTTGTTGGGGCAGTAGTATCTCCGGAAGAACTGCCGTACGTCCTCGGTCTTCGCGGCCTGGATATCCTCGTGCGAGCCGATCACCGAGGCGTAATAGGGGTGATCTTTGGGAAAGAGCTGATGGTAGAGCTCCTCCTCGACGAGTCCGTACGGCGCGTTCTCGACGCCCTGCCGGCGCTCGTTCCGCACGACGTCTTTCTGATTCGCGAGGGACCCATCGTCGAGCCGGTCGAGCAGGAATCCCATCCGGTCGCTCTCCAGCCAGAGGGCGAGCTCGAGCTGATTCGCGGGCACGTCCTCCATGTAATTCGTGCGGTCGAAGTCGGTCGATCCGTTGATGAACGAAGCGCCCGCGCTCTCCAGGTACTTGAAGTACTGGTCCTCGGGGACGTGACCCGACGATTGGAACATCATGTGCTCGAAGAGATGCGCGAATCCCGTCTGCCCGGCGCGCTCGTTGGCGGGCCCGACGTGGTACCAGATGTTCACCCCGACGATCGGAAGGGAATGGTCCTCGTGGAGGATGACCTCGAGGCCGTTCGGGAGCACGTATTTCTCGAAATCGAGCTTCACTTGCGGGGGCTTCGCTCCTTCCTTGACGGCGGCCTGCGCTTGGGCGGCGACCACCAGGAGGGCTGTCGAGACGAGGGCGAGAATCGCGGGGGCCGTACGACGACGCGAGTGCCCGCCCGTGGACCGCAATGTCTGGGTCATGGAAGGTCTCCTATGAGTGGCTGGGTGCTCGGGGGAGGACGCTGAAACGACAGCAGTAGTACGCAACCCTGACGCCCGATGTTCCGCCAATCGGTCGAGGCTGTCAAGCCGAGGGTTATGCCGGCGCCCAGGCCCGCCCGGCCCGGGATCGGGCCATCGCGAGGTCGACGATCTCCATGATGAGGTCTCCGTGGTCCCGGCCGGAGGCCGTGGCGGCCATGGCGAACTCGGCGGACGAGTGGAGCCACGGGTTCGGGTTCACTTCGAGGATGTAGCATTCCCCCTTCGGGGTGAGACGCATGTCCACGCGCGCGTAGTCCCGGATCTCGAGCACGCGGCAGGCCTTGACGGCGGCCTCCCGGATCTCCGCCTCCAGGCCGCCGCCGAGGTCGCGCGCGATGCTCAGCCTCGTCTCCCGGTATGCGGCCGTCCCGCGCTCCCACTTGACTTCCGTGCCTGCGATGCGAGGGATGCCCGCGGGCAGCAACGACAGGTCCAGCTCCACGATCGGCAGCGCCTCGGGAGGGTCGTTTCCGAGCACGGACACGTAGAGCTCCCGGCCCTCGATGTACTCCTCGATCAGGACCGGGGAGTCCAGATCCGCGTGGAGCGCGTCGATCCGCTCCATCAGCTCTTTGATCGAGCCGACCACCGCGTTGAACTCGATCCCGATCGACCCGTCCTCGCGCTTCGGTTTCACGATCACCGGAAACTGGATGTCGTGCGCCCACTGGAGCCGCCCCTGATAGACGGCCGCGAACCGCGGCGTCCGCACGCCGTGGAACGCGAACAGGCGTTTCGCCACCGCTTTGTCCTGCGCGAGATAGAGCCCGGAGGGTCCGGAGCCGGTGTACGGGATGTCCAGGAGATCCAGGTAGGCCGCGATGTTGACGTCCTTGGTGTCGTCGCCGGCGTAGGACTCGGTGAGGTTGAACATCACGTCCACGCGCTCCGAGGCGAGGGCCTTCAGAGACTTCGCGCGTCCGTCCAGGCAAAGGTAGCGCGGCTTATGCCCGCGCTTCTCGAGCGCCGCGTGGATCTCCTCCCGGTCCGCGAGGATGCGGCGCCCGCCGCCCGATCCCACGGGCTCGAGAGGATGATCGGGTCCCTGCGCCTGCTCCTCGTGCCAGGCGTCGTAGAGCACCCCGATCTCAAGCGGCGTTGGACCCATACGGACGGAACCTATCATGCCGCATGGGGTAACGCCGGTCTAAAAAATTTTTGTTGTCAATGGGGCCCCGAAGTCCGATACTTCTTGGCGAAGCAGATGCCTGGCGGTCGTAAGTAGCGCATGTTCGTGAAACGTTGCCGCAGGGGAAGATGCCTGCGGCTTTTCTTGTATCCGGA
>JACQPZ010000093.1 GCA_016207265.1 Candidatus Latescibacterota bacterium
CTCAAGGGACCACTGGGGTGCCTGAATCAGGCGCGATACGGGATCGCCTGGGGCGGGATCGGGTCCGCCATGGCCTGCTACCACGAGGCGTTGAACTACGCGAGGACCCGGATCCAGTTTGACAAGCCCATCGCATCGTTCCAGATGGTCCAGGAGAAGCTGGTGTGGATGATCCGCGAGATCACGAAGGGACAGCTCCTGGCGCTCCAGATCGGCCGGCTCAAGGACGCGGGACGGGTCCAGCCGCATCACATCTCGCTCGGGAAGATGAACAACATCCAGATCGCGCTTCAGATCGCGCGCATGGCCCGCGAGATCCTGGGCGCGAGTGGGATCACCGACGAGTACCAGTGCGGCCGCCACCTGTGCAACCTCGAGTCGGTCTACACCTACGAAGGCACGCACGACATCCACACGCTCGTCATCGGCGAGACGATCACGGGGATCCCGGCGTACAAGTAGGCTCCATCACGCCGGCTTCCTTCCCCCGGCGAGCGAATACTTCGGCTCCTTGAGGCGGAACACGACCAGGTAGAGCGCGGCCGCCGCGAGGGCGAGTCCCACGTAGGCCACGGCAAGAAAGCCGAACCGGTCGATGAACGCTCCCGCGGATCCCGCCACAACCGCGAGGATGGGCGCGGTCAGGGCGGGAATCGCGCCGAGATACGCCGTGTTGTCCTCGTGCGGCGAGAAGGCCATCGAGAGATTGAAGAGCGCGAGCCGGTCGGCGACGACGTAGAGCCCCGCGGCGAACGCCGTCGCGTAATAGAAGGCGAGCGTCCCGCCCCAGATGGCCAGCAGGAATCCGACCGTGAGCGCCGCGACCGCAACGACGGCCACCTTCGCGTACCCGAAACGGTCTCCCACGAAGCCGCTCACAACGCTTCCGATCATCTGGCCCGCCATGAAGACGGCGGTGAAGACCGCGGAGTCGCGGATGCCCAGCCCGAAACGCTTTTCCGCGAAGACCGGGTAGTAGGAGATGAGCAGCCAGCCTCCAACCGTGAGAATCATGATCGCGAGGTACGTCCGCACGCCTCCGGTGTCGGATAGAACCTCGCGGATGTGGCGAACGACCGTCCGGAGGGCATTCCCGCGCTCTTCCGTCGCGCCAGGATCCTCCGCGACGGGGAAAAAGAAGAACGCGCCCGCCGTCATGCATGCGCCCGCGACGAGAAATCCGACGGCATAGTTCTGGGGAAAGGCCAGCGGACTCGAGAGGATTCGGCTCGCTACCCACCCTCCGGCGATTCCCATGAGCGTCTGAAAGAAATAGATCGTTCCGAAGGAGCGCGCCCTCAGCTCAGAGCGCGTCACCTTGCCGATAAAATTGATCCACACTGGGATCGTGAGCCCCATGAACGCCCACGCGCTCCCCCAGAGCGCGAGGAAGACGGCGATATCCGTCGCGCCTCCGTGGCGCCCGCCCATCCCGAACCACCCGGCCGCGAGGAACCACGGAATCCCTGCGATCGCGTGAAACCAGAACACGGCGGCCTTACGGAGCGGAAGGTGACCGGTGAGATGTGCCGCGAGCAGGCCGGGAAGGCTGCTCGCGAGGGTCCAGATGAGCGGAATCGCACCCAGCACCGCGTTCGACGCGCCCAGATGGGAGAGGAACACGGGGACGATCGCCGCCACGGAAATCAGGGCAAGGGCGACGCCCCAGAACATCTCGACCGTGAGGACCCAGCCGACGTTGACCCAGTGCCGACGAAGCGGAAGCGTCACTCCGCGATCTCCACCCACCGCGCGAGCAGCCGATCCAGCTCCGCGCGGGCGCGTCCGTACTCCTCGCTGGCCTTGCGCAGTGCCGCGATGTCTCCTTTCGCCGAATCGTCCTCCATCGCGGCCGTCAGCTCCGCGAGTCTCCGCTCATGTGCCGCGATCTCCGCCTCGAGCTGCTTCCGGGCGCGCACCTGCTTCCGTTGCTCGCGCTCCACCGCGTCACGCGCCGCGCGCTGCCGGGCGCGCGCCTCCTTCGCTGATTCGGTCGGCGCGGCCCCAGGGGGCGACGCCGCAACGGCGGCCGGGGACGCTGCGACGCCGGGCGACGCCACGGCGCCCGGCACCCCCACGGCTGCCCGTGCCGCGGCCGCCGTCGCCGCCGCAGCCTGCGCGGACCGTTTCTCGCGGGCATCGGAGTATCTCCCGCGATAGATGCGGGCGTCTCCCTGATCCACCCAGAGAATTTGCGTGGCGATCGCATCCAGGAAATAGCGGTCGTGCGAGACGACGATCAGGGTCCCGTCGTAGGCCCGGAGCGCTTCCTCGAGTGCCTCGCGGGACGCGATATCGAGGTGGTTCGTCGGCTCGTCGAGAAAGATGAGATTCGGCCCTGACCAGATGATGCGTGCAAGACCGAGACGCGTCCGCTCGCCCCCGCTCAGGGTCCCGATCTTCCGGTAGACTTCGTCCCCCCGAAACAGGAAACCGCCGAGGAAGCTCCGCACCTCGACCTCGTCCGTCGTCGGCCTCAGGTCCCAGAGCGAATCGAGGACACCCGTGCCGGACGGCAGATCGGCCGCCTCCTGATCGAGCGCGGCCTGCTTCACCCCCGTGCCCCACTCGACGGTCCCCTCAAGCGGCGCGATCTCCCCGCTGAGAATGCGGAGGAGCGTGGTCTTCCCCGCGCCGTTGCCCCCGACGATCCCCAGGCGGTCTCCGCGCATCACGTCGAGCGAGAGGCCGCTGAAAAGCGTCCGGGAGCCGAAGCCCATCGTGAGACCGCGCGCCGCGACGACGTGGGAGCCGGAGCGCGACGCGCGGAGGCGGTCGAATGAGGCGACGCGATCCGCGTCACCCTGAGGTCGCACGAGCGGACCCTCCCGCTCGAGACGTTTTCTCCGGCTCTGAGCCTGCTTTGTCTTCTGGCCGGCGATGTTCTTGCGGATGAACTCCTCCTGGCGCTCGCGCTCCTTGAGGTTGAGCGCGTAGCGTTTCTCCTCCTGCTCGATTCGGGCGCGCTTCTTCCGCGCGAACTCGGTGTAGTTCCCGGAGTGCTGCTCGAGCCCGCCGTGCTCGATCTCGGCGATCGAGGTGCAGACGCGATCCAGCAGCGTCCGGTCGTGGGAGACGAGAACGAAGGGGTCGCTCGAATGGGATAGAAACGTTTCCAGCCACTCCGTCGCGGCCATGTCGAGATGATTCGTGGGCTCATCGAGGAGGAGGAGATCCGGACCCGATAGGATCAGCCGGGCGATCGCCACGCGGCCCCTCTCTCCCCCGCTCAGCGTCCGCAGAGGCTGCCTCCAGAGACTCCGCCCCACCCCGAGCCCCTCGAGCGTCTCTTCGACGCGGCTTTCGATCGAATGTCCGCCCATGCGCGCGAAGTGGTCATGGAGGTGCCCCAGCTCATGGGCGAGCGCGGTCAGCTCATCCGCGGGCGCGTCCGGGCGGCGCTCCAGCTCCTTCCGCAGCGCCTCCTCCCGCTCCATGAGATCGAGCAGCTCGTGGAAGGCGTCCCGCGCGTAGTCGAATGCGGTCTCCTCGCCGTCGGGCTCGATCTGCTGGTCGAGCATCGCGACGCGCACGCGCGGCGAGAGCGCCCGCGCCCCCCGCTCCGGCGTCACGGTGCCCGCGAGGATTCGGAGCAGAGTGGTCTTCCCGGTGCCGTTCCGGCCGACGAGGCCGACGCGCGCGTCCTCGCCGACGCGGAAGGAGAGATCCTCGAAGAGGGTCCGGGCGCCGAATCCATGGGTGACCCGGTCGAGGCGGACCAGGATCATCCGCCGGGCTTCTCTTGGCCAGCCCCACGCCGCTTGGCCTTCTCGGCGTTGATGCGCTTGAGCCGCTCGACCAGCTCCGCCTCCTTGCCTCGAGGAACACCCTCCCAGTAGCGCGCGTCGCGAAGCTCGTCGGGGAGATACCCCTGGCCGACGATCGCGTCCTCGAACTCGTGCGCGTACTCGTATCCCTCCCCGTAGCCGAGGTCCTTCATGAGCTTGGTCGGGGCGTTGCGGATGTGAAGCGGCACGGGATACGGAGGATGCTCGAGCGCATCCCGCGAGGCGCGCAGGTAGGCTTGGTAGACCGAGTTGCTCTTCGGCGCGAGCGCGAGATAGACCGTCAGCTCCGCGAGCGCGGTGTTGCACTCGGGCATCCCGAGGAAGTGGACCGCTTCCTTGACCGCAACCGCGAGCCGCAGCGCCTCGGGATCGGCGAGCCCCACGTCCTCCGACGCGAACCGCACGAGCCTCCGGGCGATGTAGAGCGGATCCTCTCCGGCCTCGAGCATCCTCGCGAGCCAGTAGAGCCCCGCGTCGGGATCGCTTCCCCGGAGACATTTGTGGAGTGCGGAGATGATGTTGTAGTGCTCTTCCCCGACCCGATCGTAGGGCAACGTCTTTCGCTGCGCCGCTTCCCGGATCTCCGCCTCTCCGATCGGGACGGGTCGAGGCGGTACGCCCGCGGCGGCGGATTGCGCGCCCGCGCCGGTAGCCGGCTTGGCGCCCGCGCGTCGCGCTCCCCTCGCGGCGCCGAGGCCGATCATGGCCGCTCCCTCGAGGATGTTGAGCGCGATCCGCGCGTCGCCGCCGCTCAGGCGCGCGATGAGGCGGAGATCGCCGTCCGCCACCAAGAGGTTTTCCCGACCCAAACCGCGCTCCTTGTCGGCGACCGCGCGCTCGAGGATCTCGACGAGCGCATTTGCCGAGAGCGCCGGCAGCACGATCACTTTCATCCGGGAAAGGAGCGCCGTGTTCACCTCGAAGGAGGGATTCTCCGTCGTGGCGCCCATCAGAACGATCGTTCCGTTCTCAACATGCGGAAGGAACGCGTCCTGTTGCGCCTTGTTGAAGCGGTGGATCTCGTCGACGAAGAGGATGGTCGGCACGCTGCGGGCCTTGCGCAGGACGCGGGCGCGCTCGATCACTTCCCGGACTTCCTTCACCCCGGAAGTGACCGCGCTGAACGCCACGAAGTTGCCTCCGCTCGCCTCGGCGATGAGTCGCGCGAGCGTGGTCTTCCCCGATCCGGGCGGTCCCCAGAAGATGACCGACGGCAACTCACCCCGCTCGAGCGCGCTCCGGAGCAGGCCTCCCGACTTCAAGAGGTCGGCCTGCCCCAAGAACTCGTCGAAGCTCCTTGGGCGCATACGATCCGCCAAAGGCGCGCGTGTCGCGCGGCGGCCTGGTTCCCCTGGGAAAAGCTCGGGCTCGTCGTTCATGGAACTTCGGGAAACAATTGCAAGCTCCTCATTCGGGCAGGAACCGAAGCTCCACGGCGCGGGAGCGCGGCCCGTCGAATTCGCAGAAGAAGATCTCCTGCCAGCGTCCGAGCCGGAGCTTCGAGTCGCGGACCGGCACCGTGACGGACGTTCCGACCAGAACCGATTTGACGTGGGCCGCCGCGTTTCCTTCGGCATGGCGGTAGTCCGCGTTCCACGGAGCAAGCCGGTCCAGGACGCGCGCGATATCCGCGGCGACGTCGGGGTCGGCGCCCTCATTGACACAGAGGCCCGCCGTCGTGTGCGGGACGTAGAGATGCAGGATCCCCGCCCCTTCGAGGAGCGCGGCCGCCTCCTTGCGGATCCGCTCGCTCAGGGGAACGAACTCGGTGCGGGCGCGGGTCTTGATCTCGAGCGTCAGGGCCCGCCGGCTCATGGCGTGATCTCGATCGGTCCCGACATCAGGCCGGCTGGAAAAGCTCCACGACGTTTCCGCATCCATCTTCCGCGAGGATCTGTCGTCCGCCCGGTCCGGAAACGATCTCGTTCCGGAACCCGACTCCAGCGCGCTTCAACTCGGCCACGGTGGCGTCGAGATCCCCGACCTCCACGACCAGCCGATTCCAGCCGCCGGGGCCGGGCTTCTGCCCGTCGGGCATCGGGCGTGCCGCGGAACTCCCGGGCCCGCTCAACCAGAGCACGAGATCCCCGCGTGTCACGATCGCGAACGGCGGACCCCTGCGATTCGAAAGCGCAAACCCGAGCCGCCCCGTGTAGAAGGCGACTGCGCGATCCACGTTGTCCACAAGGTAGCGTATGACGGCCATCGTTCGAGCTCACCGCCTCCCTAGCTCGGGCCTGGACTCTCTCCGGAGGGACCGCCCTC
>JACQPZ010000092.1 GCA_016207265.1 Candidatus Latescibacterota bacterium
CTCGCGCTCTCGCTCGCGCCGCTTCACAGCGCGTTCGGCGTGGAGGCGGTGCTCGTCACGACGTTCCAGGCGACGAGCGGCGCGGGCTACCCGGGAGTTCCTTCGCTCGACATTCTGGGCAACGTGATTCCCTTTGTGGCGGGTGAGGAGGCGAAGATCGAGAAGGAGACCAACAAGATTCTCGGCCGTCTCACGCCGCGGGGCATCGAGCCCGCGGCGATCGCCGTGAGCGCGCAATGCCACCGCGTGCCGGTGATCGACGGACATCTCGTCGCGGTGAGCGTGAAGCTCAAGCGCAAGGCGTCCCTCAAGCAGCTCGTCGCTGCGTTTCGCGGCTTTCATCCTTTGGCCCGGTACGGCCTCCCGTCGGCGCCGGCCCAGCCGATCGAGGTGCGCCACGAGGACGATCGGCCGCAGCCTCGTCTCGACGTGGACCGCGCGTCGGGAATGGGCGTCACCGTCGGGCGGATCCGACCGTGCGCGGTCCTCGACTGGAAATTCGACGCGCTGGGACACAACACGATCCGCGGCGCGGCGGGGGCCGCGATCCTGAACGCCGAGCTTCTGGCCCATGCCGGCAGGGTCTAGCGTCCGCGTGGCGGGCGCCTCGCGCGATTTCGTTTTTGTCCGCCACGGCGAGACCGACTGGAACCGCGAACGGCGCGTGCAGGGATCGCAGGGCGCGTCCATCAACGACGCCGGCACGGAGCAGGCCAAGGCTCTGGCTCGGTCCCTCTGGGAAGTGCCGCTCCAGGCGGTTTATTCGAGCGCGCTTCCCCGAGCCGTCGAGACCGCGTCCTACGTCGCGGGGCCGCATCGCGGCGTGACCGTGACGGTGGACGCGCGATTGAACGAGATCCACCACGGCGAATGGGAAGGGCTTGCGGAGGCGGAGCTTCCGGATCTCGACCTCTACCACCGGTGGAGAGAGGATCCGACGTCGTGCGCGCTCCCGGGGGCCGAGCCGCTCGAGGCCGTGCACGCCCGCGCGATCGCGGCGATGCGCGACATCGCCGTGCGGCACTCGGCGTCGGAGGGTCTCGTCGCGGTCGTGTCGCACCAGATCGTTCTCGCGCTGCTCAAATGCCACGTGCTGGACCGGCCGTGGAGCCAGATCCGGCGGCATGCGCTCGCCGTCGCATCCTACGAAGTGCTGACCGTGGGTGAAGGGTTCGCGCCGCGGCCGTAACGAGCCAACATGAACGGGAACTTTGGGTTGGGAGCGGTGTAACTCGGAGGTACCATGCCACGTCGAATCGCGGCGATACCACTCTTCAGCCTGCTGATGGCCGTCTGCGTGCTCCTTCCGGAGCGCGGTCAAGCAACCACGTTCACGAAGCTCACTTCCGATACGACCTCGGAGACCGATGCGTCGCCTTCTCCGGACGGGAGGTGGCTCGCGTTCACGTCCAATCGCGGAGGGCGCGGCGCCACCCAGATCTACATCATGCCGACCGAAGGGGGCCCCATGCGGCAGCTCACGCACGAGCCGGACAGCAATCGTGCGGCCACTCCAACGTGGGCGCCGGATGGAAAGTCGCTCCTCTTCGTATCCACGCGTGGGAAGCGCTACAACATCTACTCCATTCCGTTTGAAGGAGGCGATGCGAAGGCCATGTCCGAGATGCCCGGGAGCCACCGCTACGGCACCTACTCCCGGGACGGATCGAAGATCGCCTTCTACTCCAATCGGCTCGCTCCGACCGACCTCTTCGGCTTCAACATCTACGTCATGAACGCGTCGGGCGAGACCATGACCGATCTCGCGAAGCAGGTCACGAACGAGAAAGGAAGTCCCGGACATCCGACGTGGTCGGCCGACGGCAAGTGGATCGCCTACGTTGCGAAGGAATTCGACGCGGCGAAGCAGAACACGATGCAAGGGAACGTCCTCTTCGCGAAGTACCACATCTATAAGGTTCCTTCCACCGGCGGGAAGCCGATCCAGCTCACCTCGGGCTCGATCGACGGGCAGCCCGTGGAGGACACCTGGCCTTCCTGGTCTCCCGACGGCAAGTGGATCGCATATGGACGGCAATACGGTTTGAGGCGGGACGTGTGGCTGCTCGATGTCGCGACCAACAAGACGTTCCCCCTCACGACCGAGGGAATCTGCGTCAAGCCGACCTGGTCCTACGACGGTCGCTCCGTCTATTACTCCTCCGTCATCGGGAAAAACCACGATCTCTGGGTCGCGCGCGATCTCACGTTCACGCCGCCTCCCGCCAAGCCCGCGGCCAAGAAATCCACGGCGAAGAAGCCCACCGCGACCAAGCCGCCACCCAAGTCCGCTCCGGCGTCCAAAGCGGCTCCACCCGTAACCGGCAAGTAGAGAGGTCCGGCACGTCGCGCGCCTTCTTGGCGCTCCTGTGTGCGATGGCGCTCGCCGGCGTCGCCGGCGTCGCGCTTGAGAGCGCCGCCGCGGCTGGCCTGACGGCCCGCCCGGCAACCATCGCCGCCGTGGAGACGCCGGCCCACGGGGCGACGGAGCCGCCGGTCGCGCCGCGGGTCCTCCTCGATAGCGTCGGGCCGCTCATGTGGAACGCGGCCGTCGATGGCGAGCGCGGGTTCGGCGGCTTCGTGCCGCATTGGCCCGCCGTGCGCGTGCTCTCGCCGCTCGGGACGGAATCCCTCTTCGTATTCCCGGCGCGCGCCGCAAATCCGCTGGTGCTCGCCTCGTGGGCCCGCGGGGACCGGGAGGGCCACGCCGTGCGGATCTTCCCGCGCTACCGCTGGATCGTGATCGAGACCGCCGATTCCGCGCGCTTCTTCGCCGCGAACGGCGCGATGCTCGCCGGGACGACGACTCGCGACGCTACCATCCCGCTCGGACGGAACTTCGTGCTCGTCGTGACGCAATCCGCGGACCTCGACTCCGCTCCCCGCATCGGCGTGCGGCGTCTCCCGGAAGGGGACGAGCGCTCGTCGTGGGTCGGGGTGGCGGGTTGGGGCGCGGCCTCCCCGCTCGAGAACTTTCTCGCGGCGAACACGGTCGGCCCGCTCGATCCCGCGACGGGAATGAGGCGCGACGAGCTTCGGCTTCTCGATCTGGAGGGGAGGGTATTGTGGACGCGGGACGTTCCGGCGGATCAGCGCGAGTACGCCGTGAGCAATTTCGGGGACGTGGCGATCGCGAGAGAGAAGCTGTTGCGGGTCTTCGATCGGTCGGGCGTCGAAAAGCTCCGCGTCCCCCTTCCCAGAAACGTGGTCGGCAAGACGGCGATCTCCCTGGACGGGAGATTCGTCCTGGCCTCGGCGCGCGCCCCCTTGCATCGTGCGGCCGGGGGGGACCTCTGGCTGGGACTCTACGATACGACGAAGAAAGCGCCGCTCTGGACCCGCCGGGATCTGGGCGGGAAATCCGGAGCGGACGTGATCGAGCTTTCGGTCTCGAACGACGGGCGGCGCGCGCTCCTACGCCTCTCGTCGGGTCCGGTGCTCCTCCTCGGTCGCGACGGAGCGACTCTCGCGCAATGGAATCTCGACCGGGTCTCGCGCGGGGAATACGACCCCGGAGTGGCTCCGCGTCGCTCGTGGCTCTCCGCCGACGGCTCGCTGGTGGCGCTCACGACGCCCGTCGCGCGATCTCTTGCGGAGGCGAGGGGCTGGCTCTACCGGATCCCGCCCGCGCGCTAGCCGGCCCGATCACCGCACCACGATCGTCCCCTTCATTCCTTTCTTGGCGTGGCTCCCGACGTGGCAGGAGAACTCGTATTCGCCGGCGCGCGTCGGGGTGAACCGCGCGCGCTTCGTGCGCCGGAAGCTCAGGAACCCCGCGCTCTTGTCGATCGAGATCCCCGCCTCCTGGTCGACGCACGTCAGATTGTGTGGCACGAACAGGCTCTTGAAATGGAGCACGATCTCGACCGGCTTCCCGGAATCCACGATGATCCGGTTCGGCTTGAAGTGGAAGGAGTGGACGTCCACGTCCACGACCTGGACGCCC
>JACQPZ010000095.1 GCA_016207265.1 Candidatus Latescibacterota bacterium
ATCAAGAGCTTCTCCATCGGATTCGCGGAGCAGGACTTCAACGAGATCCGCTTCGCTCGGATCGCGGCGCACGCGTTCCGGGTCGAGCACCACGAGCATTTCGTCACGCCGGCCGAAGTGCTGGAGGCGCTCCCCGTCCTCCTCGCCGCGTTCGACGAGCCGTTCGCGAACGCCTCGGCCGTCCCGGCCTACTTCTGCGCGAAGCTCGCGCGGGAGCACGGCGTGGATCGGCTGTTCGCGGGAGACGGGGGAGACGAGCTGTTCGCCGGGAACGAGCGCTACGCCGTGCAGCGGCTCTTCGACGACTATTTCCGGATTCCGGCGTTCGTTCGAACGGGCGTGCTCGAGCCCCTGGTGGCCGCGATGGACCGGGGAACGGGCGTGTTCGGTCGCGCACGGAAGTACATCCAGCGCGCCAACACGCCGTATCCCGAACGACTCGACATGTACGGCTTCCTCGAGGAGATCCCGATGGACGCCTTGTTCGCGGGCGAATTCCTCGAGGAGCTGGAGGGCTCCTACGATCCGGGCTCGGCGGGCCACGCCCACTACCGTCGCGCACGGGCCCGGACCGAGCTGGACCGGCAGCTCTACGTCGATCTCAAGATCACGATCTCCGACAACGATCTGATCAAAGTCACCCGCTCGGCGCAGGCGGCCGGCGTCGCGGCGAGATTCCCCTTTCTGGACCATCATCTCGCCGAGTTCGCGGCGACCGTCCCCGCGGCACTCAAGATGCGCGGACGCGAACTGCGCACGTTCTTCAAGCGCGCCTACCGAGACCTCCTTCCGCGGGAGACGCGGATGAAACGCAAGCATGGGTTCGGCCTGCCGATCCCGGTCTGGCTGCGCACCGATCGGAAGCTGAACGAGGCGATGCGAGACCTGGTGCTGAGCCCGGGAGGCGTCGCCCGGGGCTACTTCCGACCCGGCGCGCTCGAGGAGATCGTCCGGCGGCATACCGGGGATCAGACGTCCTTTTACGGGACGCTCCTCTGGAACCTGATGACGCTCGAGCTGTGGCATCGGGGATGCGATGAGGGGTTCCGGTGAGCCGCCCGGTTGCCGGCCGCGCCGGCGCCGGCGGCGCGCCGACCTCGACCCCCGGCGCCCCGACCGCGACCCGCATCGACTCGGAGAGCGCATTCGCGCGGCTTAAGCCCGAGTGGAACGCGCTTCTCGCGTCGAGCCGGACGCGCACGATCTTCCTGACCTGGGAATGGATCTCGGCCTGGTGGGAGGCCTACCGGGCCGGCAAGGAGCTGTACGTGATCCGCGTCGACGCGGGGGAGCGCCTGATCGGGATCGCGCCGCTCTACCGACGGCGCCTCCGCCGCGCGCTCGGCATTGGATGGCGAGTGCTTCAGCCCTTGGGGGACGGCTCCTACGATTCCGACTACCTGGACTGGGTCGCCGAGCCCGGGCGCGAGGGGGAGGTGGTCGGCGAGGTGGCGGAGTTTCTCGACCGGCACCGCCATGATTGGGAGATGCTCCTCGTGAACGAAATCCCCGACACGTCGCCCCATCTCCCATACCTCCGGCACGAGGGAACGCGGCGCCGGTGGATCTCCGAGGAGACGCCCGTGCCGTGCGCTCGGGTCCGGCTCCCCGGATCGTGGGATGAGTATCTCGCGCTCCTCAAGCCGCGCCAGCGGACGAAAGTCCGCTCGCTCCTCCGAGACGTCGATGGATCGGCGGACGCGCGCTTCGACCGCTGCCAGGACCGCGAGGATCTCGCACCGCGGCTTGAGTCCCTGTTCGACCTCCACAACCGGCGGTGGCGGGCCCAGGGCCGTCCCGGCGTCTTCGAGGAGCCCGCCAAGCGCGCTTTCTACGCCGCCATGTCCGAGCGGTTCCTCGCGCGCGATTGGCTGCGCCTCTACTCGCTTTCGGTCAGCGGACGCTACGCGGCCCACCAGTTCTGCTTCGAATACGACGGCGTGCTGTACCTCTTACAGGAAGGTTACGACCCGACGTTCGCGGGCTCGGAGGTCGGAAACGCGCTCCGCGGCCTCGTGTTCCGGGACTGCATCGCGCGCGGCCTCCGCGCGTACGACTTCCTCGCGGGAGTGACGAGCCACAAGCTCGCGTGGGGGTCTTCCGTCCATCGTAGCGTGCGGCTCACGCTGGCGCGGCCGACGCTCAAGAGCTCGCTCTCGTTTCGAGCCGCCCGCCTCAAAGCCGCGCTGCTCGCTCGGCGGCGCGCTCCGCGCGGGGAAGCCGCACCGTGATGCGGGCGGGGATTCGAAGGCTCCTCCTCTCGGCCGGGTACCGCCTCGGACTGATCCAGGCGGCCGCCCGCGCCGGGGACCGCTGGGTCGTCCGCGGAGACCGCCGGCCTCCTTCGTTCGAGCGCCGGGGCGAGGAGGGTTTCCTCGTTCTCATTTACCACCGGGTGGACGACGGGGACAGCGCCTTCCGGATCGAGACGACGCGGGTGAAGCTCTTCGACCGGCAGATGCGCTACCTCGGCCGTCACTTTCGCGTGCTCGCGTTGGACGACATTCTCCATCGCCTGAGAAGCGGGGTGCCGCTTCCGGGCCGCTGCGCCGCCGTGACGTTCGACGACGGGTACGAGGACAATTTCCTGCACGCGTTCCCGATCCTCAAGCGCCACCGGATTCCGGCGACCCTCTTCCCGGCCGTCGGGAGCATCGACACGGGCAAGGCGCTCTGGTTCGATCGGGTGCTGCGCGCGTTCGAGACGACGAGCCGCACGCGGCTCGAGACACCGTGGGGAGCGGCACCGCTCGAGCTTCCTACCCGCGCCGAACGCGCCCGCGCGGCGGAACAGATGCTCCACTCCCTGATGCCGTGCGGGAACGGCGAGCGGCTCGCGCGGGTCGAAGCGGTGGTATCGCTTCTCGCCGGTGGATCGGCCCCTGCGCCCCCGGTCCCGATGCTTCGCTGGTCCCAGATTCGCGCAATGGCCGAGGGGGGCGTCTCGATCGGCTCGCACACGGTGAGCCATCCGGTGCTCACCACGGTTCCTCCCGAGGAAGCCGCCCGGGAGCTGCGCGAGTCGAAGCGGACGATCGAAGTCGAGATCGGGCGTCCCGTCTCGCTCTTCGCCTATCCGGTTGGGAAACGCGAGCATTACTCCGAGGCGATCAAGCGGCTCGTCGCGGACGCCGGTTATACGGCCGCGCTCACGACGCGCTCCGGCGCGAACGGTCCCTCGCACGACCGGTACGAGCTGAGGCGGATCCGCTCCTGGGAGCCGACGCTCCCCGCGTTCGCGCTCACGCTGACGCGCCACCGCCTGCTGGCGGACGCCGGGGACTGACGTGGGACGCCCGGCGCTCCGTCCCGAACGGCCGCCAGCCTTCGTGCTGAACATGTACGACACCGGGCTCGCGATCGCGCGAAACCTCGGCCGGCGCGGCATCCCGGTCGTCGGCGTGAGCAGCCGGGACGACCTTCCCGGAAGCTTCTCCCGGTACTGCCGCCCCCTCGTCGGGCCCGATTCCCGGGAGGACCCGCGGGGGCTCGCCGCCCACCTGATCGATCAGGCGAGACGGCTTCCGGCGCGCGGGATCATCTTCCCGACGCGCGACGCGGACGTCCTCTTCCTGGACGCGCACCGGGAGGCGCTCGAGCCTCATTTCGCGATCCCCCTGCCGGGCCGCGACGCGCTCCGGTCCATCATGGAGAAGTCCCGGCTCGCGGCGCTCTCCGAATCGGCCGGGATCGCGGCGCCCCGCACGTGCCGCGTGACTTCGGAGGCGGACATCCTGCTCCGCCGGGATGAGTTCGTCTTTCCGGCCCTTGTGAAGCCCGTGCTCGCGGAACATTGGCGGCGTGCCGATGTGTGGAACGCGGTCGGACGGAAGAAGGCGATCCGCGTCGAGCGGCTCGAGGACTTGGTCGGGGCCTACCGCCGCTCGGCCCGATACGTAGCCGAGGCGCTCGTTCAGGAATGGGTGCCGGGGAATGAGGACCAGTTCTTCATCGTGGGCGCCTACGTGGGCCGGGACGGCACGTGCCGCGGCGCGTTCACGGCCCAGAAGCTCCACCAGTATCCTCCCGATTTCGGACTCGGGTGTCTCGTGCGGAGCCGCGTCGATCCGGTCGTCGAGGAGCTGGGGCTCAGGCTCCTCCGCGCGATCGGGTTCACCGGAATCGCGGAGGTCGAGTTCAAGCGCGATGCGCGGGACGGCGCGTACCGGCTGATCGAAGTGAACCCGCGCCCGTGGGATCAGCACGCGCTCGGGGCCGCGTGCGGCGTGGACGTGGCCTACCTCGCGTACCGGGACCACTGCGAACCGCCCGCTCCACGCGCCGCCTCGGACGGGCGCGAGCGCTACTGGGTCG
>JACQPZ010000096.1 GCA_016207265.1 Candidatus Latescibacterota bacterium
ACCCTCGGTCTCGATCGCGCGGGAACGGCCATCGATCTCGGCTCGATCGGCAAGGGGTGGGCGCTCGACCGAGCCGTCGAGGCGCTGCGCTCTGAGGGGATCCGGTCGGCGCTGGTCGACGTCGGTGGAAACGTCTACGGCCTCGGAACGCCGGAGCATAGCCGGGAAGGCTGGGCGGTGGGGGTCGTGCATCCGATCACCGGGAGACTCGAGCGGACGTTTTTGCTGGACGACTCGGCCGTCGCGACGAGCGGGAACGCCGAGCAATGCCACGTGCTCGGCGGATTCCGCGTGGGACATCTCTTCGACGCGGCGCGCGGCCGCCCGGCGGACGGGCATCTCAGCGCCAGCGTTCAGGCGCGAACCGGCGTCGAATCGGATTATCTCTCCACGGTCGCCTTCCTGCTCGGACCGGATCGCTTCCACGGCTTCACCGAAGTCATGGCCGCGCACTTCGTGGCGTAGCGCCGTGCCCTCGATCCCGCTCCGGACGTTCGGCCACGGCGGGATCCACCCGCCCTCGAGAAAGGAGCACACGGCGGATCGGCCGATCGAGCCGATCGAGCCCCCGCCTCCCGAGGTGTGGCTTCCGCTCGAGCAGCACATCGGCGCGCCCGCAATACCGCTCGTGAAGAAGGGCGACCGCGTGATCCGCGGACAACGCGTCGCGAACGGGGGCGAGGGCGGCGTGCCGATCCACGCCACGATCACCGGGAAGGTGAAGCCGATCGACAAGCGCCCCCACCCGACCCTGGTGACCTCCGAGTCGATCGTCATCGCCCGCGCCGACGACGGCGAGGAGCTCGAGTTTCCCGAGGATCCCGGGTGGCGCTCGCTGGGCCGCGAGGAATGCCTGGAGCGGATCCGCGAAGCCGGCATTGTGGGCCTGGGCGGCGCGGCGTTCCCGACGTACCGGAAGCTGACGCTCCCTCCGGGCGTGGCCGTCGACACCCTCATCGTAAACGGCGCGGAGTGCGAGCCCTACCTCACGTCGGATTACCGCCTCATGCTGAGCGCGCCGGCCGAGATCGTCGAAGGGGCCCTCGCGATGGCGCGGATCCTGGGGCTCGGCCGGGTCCTGATCGGCGTGGAGGTAGACAAGGCCAGGGCCCTCGACGCCCTTCGCCAAGCCGCGGCCGCGGCCCCACGCGACGGGGCGGCCGTCGAGGTCGTCCCCTGCGAGGTGCGTTACCCGCAGGGCGCGGAGCGGCAGCTCGTCACGGCGCTGACCGGCCGGGTCATCCCGCCGCGCGCGCTTCCCTTCGCGGTCAAAGTCCTCGTGCAGAACGTCGCGACGGCTTCGGCCGTGCACGACGCGATCCGGTACCGCAAGCCGCTGCTCGATCGCGTCGTGACGGTCAGCGGGGACGGCGTCTTTGAGCCGAGGAACGTCCGCGCGCCGATCGGAACGCTTCTCGGGCGGCTCGTCGACTTCTGCGGCGGCGTTCATCCCAGGGCAACGCGTCTCATCGCGGGAGGCCCGATGATGGGGCGTGCGCTGCCGCGGCTCGATCTTCCCCTCATCAAGGGGATGAACGGGCTCCTTCTTCTCGTGGGCCGGGGCCCGTTCGAGCAGGGATACCAGGCATGCATCCAGTGCGGCCGGTGCCTGGAGGCGTGCCCGCTCGGGCTCGAGCCGGACCAGGTCTCGATCCGCGTCGAAGCCGCCCGCGCGCTCGAGACGGAGCCGTTCGGCGCGCTGGATTGCTACGAGTGCGGCTGCTGCACCTACGTCTGCCCATCGGAGCGTCCTTTGCTTCAATTCATGCAGGTCGCGAAATCCACTCTCCGCCGCGCCGGCGCGCTGAGGATCAAGACATGAGCCCCGGGCGGCCGGAAGCGGACGCCGAGCGGCCGGGCACGAGCGCCGCACGATCGGGCGCAGGCCCCGCGCGGCCGTTCGTCATCGCTCCGGGCCCGCACGTCCATGCGGCGGAGAGCACGGCGAGCATCATGTGGTGGGTCAACGCCTCCCTCGCGCCTGCCGCCCTCTGGGGCGTGTTCGTGTTCGGGCTTCCCGCGCTCGCGATCATCGCCGCCTCGATCGGCGGGGCCGCTGCGGCCGAGTGGGTCTCGGGGCGCGCGCTCAAGCTCCGGCCGAGCCTCGGCGACGGGAGCGCCGTCTGCACCGGACTCTTGCTCGCGCTCACGCTTCCCCCGCTCCTTCCCGCCTGGATGGCCGCGCTAGGCGGCGTGTTCGCGATCCTGTTCGGGAAGATGATCTTCGGGGGGCTGGGCTACAACCTCTTCAACCCCGCGTTGATCGGCCGGGCGTTTCTCATGGCCACGTTCCCCTTGCCCATGTCCGCCGGCTGGTCGACGCCCCAGCCGCTTTGGGGCGCGCGCATCGACGCCATCACGACCATGACGCCGCTCGCCGCGCTCCGCGAGCAGGGTCTCGATGCGGCGATGAAGCTCGTGGGCGGCCCCGCCGGGCCCTGGAGCGGCCTCGTTCTTGGATTTCGGCCCGGCTCGATCGGCGAGATATCGGTCGTGCTGCTCGCGCTCGGGGGCGTCGTCCTGATTGCGAGGGGCATCATCAAGCCCACCATTCCGCTCAGCGTCTTCGCGGGGGTCGCGGCAACGACGGCGTTCGGCGGCCCGCTGGGGCTTCATCTCCTGAGCGGCGGACTGTGGCTCGGGGCGCTCTTCATGGCGACGGACTACGTTACCTCTCCCAACACGCGGAACGGGCAGATCGTCTTCGGCATCGCGATCGGCGCCCTGACCGGAATCATCCGCGTCTTCGGCGGATACCCCGAGGGGATCTGCTACGCGATCCTCATCGCGAACACGCTCGTCCC
>JACQPZ010000005.1 GCA_016207265.1 Candidatus Latescibacterota bacterium
GAAGCGCACGATGATCAACGCGGACGACAAGCTCCGCGCGGTCTTCGGCGGCAAGCGTCAGGTCAGCATGTTCGAGATGACGAAGCTCGTCTCGAAACACCTGAAGTAATCGCGCAAGCACGAAGACGCACCGGTTCGAAGGGGCACCCCATCGCCTCACCGCGATGGGGTGTCGCACCTATTCGACCGCACGATTCCAATCGCGGCGATCACAACACGACCAAGGGGGGCACACTCGATGAACGCTCGATGGCTCGGTATCGTTTTCTGCTTCGCGCTGATCGTCTCTCTGGGAACGCCCGTCACCGCGGCGGAGCCCGCGAAGGGCGCGGACGCCAAGGCGACTCCCGCGGCGGCGCCGACCGAGGAAGAGATGATGGCCGCGATGATGAAGGCCTCGACCCCGGGACCGATGCACGACCTCATGAAGTCGATGGTCGGCTCCTGGAAGGCCGTCACCAAGAGCTGGTCGGGTCCGGGGGAGCCCACGGTGACCGAGGGAACCTCCGAGAACACGCTGATTCTCGGCGGCCGGTATCTTCAGAGCGCATTCAAGGGGATGTTCGGCGGGATGCCCTTCGAGGGCGTCGGCATCATGGGCTACAACAACCAGAAGAAACAATTCGAGAGCGTCTGGGTGGACAACATGGGAACCGCGGTCGCCTGGAGCCACGGATCGGTGGATCCGGTGGGCAAGGTGATCACCATGAACGCGACGTTCCCGGATCCGATGACCGGCCAGGACACCTCGTACAAGATGGTGACCACGATCGTGGATGCGAACCAGCACCAGTTCGCGATGGTCGGATCGAAGGACGGGAAGGATCGCACCGAGATGGAGATCACGTACACGCGCGTGAAGTGAGCGTTGGCTGGGGGCGGGGACGCTACACGAGCGACGCGAAGACCGCGAGGTAGTCCCGGACTTCCCGCGTGTGGAGGAAGTTCCCCCGGACGTGGGCGCGCCCCTCGGCTCCCAGCTCCCGCCTCAGGACGGGGTTGTCGAGGAGGCGCACCGTCTGGAACGCGGCGCCCTCGACCGAGCGCGCGAGCAGCCCCGTCTGCCCGTCGAGCACCTGGAGCGGGATCCCGCCGACGGCGCTCGCGACGACCGCGCGCCGCTTCCAGAGCGCTTCGGATACCGTGAGGGCGAACCCCTCGCGGAGCGATTTCTGCATGACGACCGTCGAACCGCGCTGCAGGGCGTTGATCTCGAGGTCGGAGCCCGGCGGGAGCTCCAGCACGGCCACGTCCTTCGCCTGCCCGGCGCGCTCCATCACCTGCGCGAGGACCTCGACCCCCTCCGGGTCGTCGCTCGCGCCGCCCCCCGCGAGGAGGAGCCTCGCCGGCCTCCTCGCGCGGACCATCCGGAACGCCTCGATGACGCCCAGCGGGTCTTTGATCCGGTCGAACCGAGAGATCTGGGTCACCCAGGGGCCGCGCTGCCTGAGGCCGAGACGCTCCCAGACCGAGTCGACCTCCTCGGGCTCCATCTCCCGATTCTTAGCCGAGAAGGGATCGATCGAGGGCGCGACCAGGTAGGTCGGGATCTCAAGCGGCGGAACGAACTCGATCGCCGAAAAGATCGCGGCGTCGTACCGCGACACCCAAGGGCTCAGGAACTCCCAGTGATCCGGATCGCGCCTGGAGAGATCGATGTGGCAACGCCACACCCACCGTTGCCCGGGGAGCTTTCGGTGCGCGATCAGCGCGGCGGGCTGGGGATCGTGGATCAGGATCAGGTCGCCGTCGAGCTTGAGCCGCCCGGCCTCGGCCCGAGTCCGTTCGAGGTAGACCTCGCGGTCGGCCTCGGTCAGGGGCTCCGCGCGGCCGTGGAGCGCGTTGTGGATCTTCTTCGTGACGCCGAAGAACCGCTCGTCTCCTTCCATCAATTCCCACGAGGTCGGAACACCCAGCTCCTCGAGGATGACGACCATGCGATGGAGGATCTCGGCCACGCCGCCGCCCGTCCGGGTCGTGTTCACCATGACGATCCGATGGCCGCGAAGCCGCCGCGCCAGGGACTCCAGCGCGTGAAGCGTGTCGGATCCCACGAGGTCGGCGTACCGCGCGAGCCACCCGCTCATGGCCGGTCCCGCTCCCGCGGTGCGCCCCGGAGCCGGCCTGCGAGCTTGGCCGCCGCCGCGCGCTCCTCGCTCCGGCGCACTTCCTCGGGAACCTCGGCGCGGCGGACGACGCGCCTCGGGATCAGCGCGCGCCGCCAGCGCACGGCGATCTCGCGGCGGAGCCGCGCGAGCGGAAGCCCTGCCGAGGAGAGCGCCTCGGCGCCCTCGGCCATGGACTGCGCGCCGCGCGCACGAAGCCAGAGGCAGAGATCGTCCGCCTTCGGTCCGATCACGCGCGCCTCGACGAGGTGATAGAACACCGCCGCGAGATCGACCCCCTCCCACAGATCAACGATCCGCTCCGGCTCGCCCGCCTCGAGGGCGAGCCCCGCGACGATGCTCCGCGCGCGCACGAAGTGAAACGCCGCGCTTTCCGGCACGCTTTCGGAACGCCGTCGCTTGGGCACCGAGCCGAGGATCGCGACGAGCGCGGCCCGCAGGTCCTCGATGGGACGAATCGGCTGCGCGCCGGCGAACGCGAGACGCTCCGCGGTCTCGGGATCCTGAAGCGCCGTTCCGACCCACCGGGCGAAATCGTTCGCCGGAAGGTCGCGCGCCCGCGGATGCCGCGCCCCGATGCGCGTCACGTGGTTGAAGAGCGAATCGGCCGGCACTTCCGCGATGCCCTCGCTCAGTCCGTCGAGATCCGTCGCGACCCAACCCGCCGGAAGCTCGAGGTGGGCGACGGTCGAGAAGTGAAACGGGACCGGCTCCGTCATGTCCGTGAGGAGGGCTCCTCAGGCTCCGTCGCTCTCAGGTATTCGACGACGAGGTCCCGCGCGAGGTCGCGACACCCGAGGCCGAAGGCGAGCGCGAGCCCCAATCCGACCGCGCCGATCCCGGCGATTCCGACCGCGAGCACGAGCTGGGCGGCGAGGCCGAGCTGCTCGAGCGCGAGGAGTGCCGTGAACAGGATCAAGAGCGCGGTGACCGCCTGCGACCGGCGCCGTCCCATTCGGATGCCGATGCTCTTGAGGAGCGCGCCGAGGAGCCGTCCCACGCCGAGCGAGATCGGAATCCCGAAGAGGAGGACCAGCGCGGAGGTGAGGACGCGGGGGACCACGTCCTGGAGGCGCGAGGTGATGGACGGAACGAGATCGAGCCCGATGGCTCGCAGGGCCACCACGCAGGCGGCGAGAAGCGTGGTCCAGAATACGACGTGGCCCGCGAACCGGCTGGGCTTGAGCTCCGAACCGGCCGCGCCGGGGCGGCTGAGCCTCATGAACGGCTTGTCCACGCCGACGAGGGAGATGACGGCTTGGGTCAACCGGCCGAGGCCCGTCGCGAGGAGCCACCCCACGAGCAGGAGCATCGCCGAGATCAGCAGGTGCACGAGGCCCCCCGACACGCTGGTCAGCGTGGCTTGGATCTCCTCCCCGAGGCCCGGGGGAATCAGGGAATTGAGGTTCATCTGCACGAAGCCACCTCCTTGTGTGAGGACGCGTTGCTCCTCGATCTCGCCACCGTCTCGAGAAACCGAGTGACCCCCATCGGCGTTGCGACCCGGTACCGTGCTCGCGTCGCGCCCCGGCCGATCCGGACGGGGAAATCGCGCTCGTTGAGCGCGGCAAATGCGGAGTCGTCCCCGGCGCTGTCGCCGAAATAGAACACGACGGCGGGCCGGAGCGCCGCCCGGAGCCGCTTCACGACGCGACCCTTGTCGAATCCCCGGGGCACGAAGTCGACGACCCGCCGGCCGGGGATCGCGACGAACCCTTCCCGACGAGCCGCGCCGGCTTCGATCCGCCGCAGGAAGCGCCGGAGCGCCGGGCGCCGCCGGGGAGCGACGGCCCGGTCGTGCACGGCGGCCGTGAGGCCCTTCGCCTCGACCTGCGCTCCGGGGACTGCGTCCGCGGCGCGCCGAAGACGGAGGACGAGCCGGCGGCAGCGTTTCCGGAACCGCTCGCGGCGCGCGGCCGGCGGTGCCGGCGTTCCCTCGAGCCCGTACTGGCCCACGAGCAGGACGCGACGCACGGGCAGGAGACGGCGCATCTCGCGGAGCGGCCGCGCGCTCACGACGGCGACCTGGATCCCCGGCGCATGGGCCGCGCGCTCGAGGAGGCGGATCGTCCGGGCGGGGACGCGCGCGCGGTCCGGGCGCGACACGATCGGTGCGAGCGTGCCGTCCAGGTCGCAGACCACGAGGATCACGGCGCGGCGGGCGCCGGACGCAGGCCCCGCGCGGCGCGGGGCGGACGCGAGCCTCGCGCAGTCCGACCCGGGCTCAGGCCCCGCGCGCCCCCATGCTTCCGCCGCCTTGAACGGTCGGATCCGGCTCACCGCGGGCCGGTCGGTTTCGTGGCGCCCGGAATCAGGTGGAGCTTCCGTGCGTCACGGAAGATCTTACGGGCCCAATCGTAGATGTTCTGGCGCGCCACGACTTCGCGGAGGGTCCGCATTCTGCGCGCGCGCTCCTCCGGGTCGAGATCAACGGCGCGGACGATGGCGGACGCGAAGGCCTCCGTATCGTAGGGACTCGCCTGGACGGCATGCTCCAGCTCGCGCGACGCGCCCGTGAAGGGGCTCAGCACGAGCACGCCGTCCACATTCACGTTCGCCGCGACGAATTCCTTGGCGACGAGATTCATGCCGTCGTGGAGCGAGCTGACCACCATCACGTCGGCGAGGACGTAGTAGGGGATCAGGTCACGGAAATCGAGGTTGCGCGTGATGAGGTGGATCACGGGCCGCCCTGGCGCGCCGAAGCGCCGGTTCAGGCCGGCGACGCCCTCCTCGACCGCGGACGCCACGGCCTGGTACTCGGCCAGGTCCGCGCGGGTCGGAACGCCGACCTGGACGAACGTGACCCTGTCGCGCAGATCGGGCCGCGACTCGAGGAGGCGCTCGTAGGCGGCGAGGCGCTCGGGGATTCCCTTCGTATAGTCGAGGCGGTCGACGCCCAGGATCACGCGCGTATTCCCGAGGCCGAGCCCCGCGCGGATCGAGGCGGCGCCCTCCCGGGC
>JACQPZ010000106.1 GCA_016207265.1 Candidatus Latescibacterota bacterium
GTCCGCGCACGAGGGCGAGTGCGCAGCGGAATCGCGCGGTGCGGCGGTCCTCGGGAACGGCCTCGAGTTCGCTGAGGAGGCGCTCGATCCTCGCGGCGTCGCCTGCGCGGCCGACCGTCCCGGCCGCCACGGCGCCCGCGCCACCAGCGCCCGCGTCGGCCGCCTCCGCGCCGCCGCCCCCAGCGCGGGCGTACCTTGCCGAGTGAATCCCCGGCGCGCCGAGGAGCGCGTCCACCTCGAGCCCGGAATCGTCGCCCAGCGCCGGCACGCCGAGCGCGCGGTTCACGGCGCGCGCCTTGGCGAGAGCGTTCTCACTGTAGGTGGTTCCCTCCTCGGGCGGGAGCGCAACGCCGGGATGCGCCGCGAGCGATTCCACGCGCTGCGCGACACCGTGAAGCAGCGCGGAAAGCTCGCGTGCCTTCCCCTCGTTCCTGGTGGCGAGGACGATTCGATCGAGCACGCGGCCGGAGACGGGGACGATCAGACCCACGACTTGGGCAGACGGCGAAGCCCAAGCGCGCGCTTCTGCATCTGAACCAGGCGTCTGAGCCCCGATTTCCCAAGCGTCATCATGGCCGCAAGCTCGCGCTCGGTGAAGGCCTCTCCCTCGGCGGTCCCCTGGATCTCGACGAGCTTCCCCGACCCCGTCATGATCAGGTTCATGTCCACCTGGGCCTTCGAGTCCTCGGCGTAACAGAGGTCGAGGCACGGCGTGCCGTCCACGATACCGACGGACACCGCCGCGACGAAATCGCGCAGCGGCTCTTCCTTGAGCGGCGCGCGCTTCGCGAGCCAGCGGATCGCGTCGGCCAGCGCGATGAACGCGCCGGTAATCGACGCCGTGCGCGTGCCGCCGTCCGCTTCGATCACGTCGCAGTCGATGAGGATCTGACGCTCTCCGAGCGCCTCGAGGTTCGTGACCGCGCGGAGCGATCGGCCGATGAGGCGCTGGATCTCGTGGGTGCGCCCGCCCGGATGCCCGCGGTTGACCTCGCGCTGGATCCGCTCGGCCGAGGAACGCGGGAGCATGCTGTACTCCGCCGTCACCCACCCGCGGCCTGAGTTGCGCAGGAAGGGGGGGACCCGCTCCTCGACGGTGGCGGCGCAGAGGATGCGCGTCCCACCCATCTCGATGAGCGCCGATCCCTCGGCGTGCTTGAGATATCCGCGGCGGATCGCCACGGGGCGAAGCTCGGCGGGACGGCGCCCGTCCGCGCGCTTGAGCGGTGGTTTCATCGTGGCATCCGCTCCGCCGCGGCGCTCATCACTCCCCCGGCGCCCACCGCTCCGGCCTCGCTCATTCCCGTCCCCGGATCGGCCGGCGCTCGAACCACGGGAGATCATCCTGCGGCACGAGCCAGACGCGTCCCAGCCGGTGCCCCAAGAATCTGCGGCCGATCGCCTCGAACTGTCGCGGGATGTCGGACACATAGCAGCGCAGCGAGCCCCGCCCGCGCGGGCGCTGCGCTCCGTTTCGTCTGAGGGTTCGCGCCAGGCGGCGCGCCGTCGCCTCCCCCGAATCGATGAGCGTGACCCGCGGTCCGAGAACGGAGCGGATCGAGGCCTTGAACGGAGGGTAGTGGGTGCAGCCGAGGATCAACGTGTCGATCCGGCGGCGGCGCAGCGGCTCGAGATACTCGCGAAGCACCTCGCGCGCGGCCTTGGAGTTCGCCATTCCCTCCTCGGCGAGGGGAACGAGGAGGGGACAGGCATGCGCATAGACGCGGGCACCGGCGCCGGCTAGCCGCTCGACGGCCGCGTGGCGCCGGCCGGCTGCGCGGCGCGGGGCCGCGGCGTGACGCGCCGCCTCCGTGATCGCGTGCTCGTAGGCACGGCTCGCGACCGTCGCTCGTGTGCCGATTACGCCGATCCGCCCGCTTCGGGTTGCTTTGACCGCCGCCTCGGCGCCCGGCTCGATCACGCCGTCGATCGGAAGGCCGTGAAACTCGCGCGTGAGCGATCGCAGCGCGACCGCCGAGACCGTGTTGCACGCGACGACCAGATGGCCGACGTCGAATTGCGTGAGAAACCGCGCCGCCTCCCCCGCGAAGCGGCGGACGGTGGCTTCCGACTTCGTCCCGTACGGAACGCGCGCCGTGTCTCCGAAATAGACGATCCGCCATGCGGGGAGAAGCCGACGCAAGTGCCGAACGACGGTGAGGCCTCCGATCCCCGAATCGAAGACCCCGAGCGTAGGCGCCCTGCGGCTCATTGCCAATCCCGCACGAGAAGGGGGGACAGCACGTCGAAATGGCCGCCGATCGTCTCGGCCGGCTCGCCATCCACTAAGATCATCACGCGCTCGACTCCGGGAAGATTCTCCCCGGCGGTACGCACGATCGAAGCGATGAGGGCGCGCTCGCGTGCGCTTCCGCCGCGAAATCCCTGCGTGAGCGTCTTGTTCCAGTCCAGATAGAGCGTCCCGCGCTCGGTCCAATACGTTTCGAGGAGCTCCGTTCCCTCGGGAAAGAGTGAGAGACGTCCCTTCGAGGGTCCGGCGAGCAGCTCCCGGTAGATCGCGCGCACCTGATCGGCGGGCCGGTCCTTCACCACGACGTCGCGATACTCGGCGGCGACGCTGTCCGCGCCCGGAACTCCGAAATAGAGATAGACGCCGCGGATTCCCTCCAGCTCGGATGCGAGCGGAAGGAGCCGCGAGGGCTGCACGCTCGCCCGATTCCGTCCGCGCGCGAGCCAGAAGAATGCCGCGACGATGAGGGCGGCCCCAAGCACCGTGAGCGCCCAGCGCCGCTTCATGGGCACGCCCACCGCCGCTTCACGCCCGCGCTCCGCTCGTGCGCCCCATCCGTGCACCCCTCACACCCGCCCTCCCCGCGCGAGATCCTGGATCGTCTGCGCGATCGCTTTCGCGACGTCCCGCAACGAGTACCCGCGGAGGCTCATCGCCTCAGGACCCCCTCGGGGAGACGGCGCGCATTCGAGGAGCACCGCCGGAGATGCGATCGGCTCGAGGACGCCGATCCGACCCGTACGGAATGCGACCCGCGACTGCGGAAAGGTCCGTGCGAGCGCGTCCGCGATCGCCTGCCCGACCGCGATACTGCTGCCGGCGGCGGCAGCCTGTGCGGAGTCCCACGGCTTGAGCTCCGCTCCGCCCGCATCTCCTTCGAGCGCGAGAGGAAGCCGCTCGGCAGCGCCGGCAGCGGTGGCCGTCGGCGGAAACGCGTACACGCGGAACCCGCCCGAGCGGATCGATCCCTCGGCGTCGAAATGCAGGCTGACGAACAACTCGCCCCCCGCCTCGTTCGCGATCTCCGACCGGCGCGTGAGCGGGAGGTCGATGTCTCCCTCGCGCGTGAGCACCACCCGGGCGCCGAGCCGATCCTGAAGCTCGAGGCGGAGCGCGCGGGCCAGCTCGAGCGCCGCCTCCTTCTCCGTCGTGCCTCCGGGAAGCGCCACCCCGGGGTCGCTCCCCCCGTGTCCCGGATCGATCACGACCGTGCGGAACTTTCCATCCGCTCCGCCGAGCGAGATCGGCTCGAGCGGCGAGAATAGGCCTGATGAAACGAGATCGCCGTCGTCCGTGACCGCAACCTTGAGACGGTGGGCATTCACGGAGACCGCGTATCCCCTGGCATCGGGACCGAGCACGAGCCGGACCTCGACGCCGTCCGAGGTCTCGGTGACGGTGCCCGACGTGACGACCCCGCCCCCGAATACGCGCGCCGTATCGAGCGTGCCTCCCTCGAAGAGAAGCCGCACCTCGGAGGGTGTCGCGTAGAGCACGCGCGGAGGGAGCGTCTTGAGGAGCGTCGCGGAGACCTCGGTCACGCGGCCCCGCACCCAGAGCTGCGCCTGGCGCACCGTATGAACCGGAGCGCGGAACCGGACCGTTCGAGTCGGCTCGTCCCACACGGCCGCCGTGACGATCCCCCACTCCATGAGCCCTTGAAGCAAAGGCTCCGGCACGTACACCGCTCCCCGCACGAGCCTCGGCGGGAGAACCAGGTTCTTCGCCGATTCATCCACCAGCACGACCGGAGCGTCCACGGTGAGGCGGATCGTGTGGTCGCCGAATCGAAGTGAGAGCTTGCGAAGCTCGGGCCGCCAGTATTTCGTGGCCCGGAAGACGCGCGCGATGTCGTTCGTGGAGATGTACCGCACGCCGCGAAGCCAGATCGGCGTGATGCGCTCCGCGGGCTGCGGATCGGGGTAGATGACCGTGATGGCGGGCGCGCCCTGAAGCCCGATCGCGGGGGCGGCCGCGAACAAGGCAGCGGCCGCGATGAGAAGCAGGACGCGGAGCGCGGCGCCGGCGCGCCTGCCCGCGTCCACTGTCGCCGGCAGCCTCACTCCGGGCGCTCTCCGCGCATCACTCCACGAAGCTCGCGCCGCGCGCGGCGCTCTTCGATCTTCGCGCGCTTGTCGAAGGTCTTGCGCCCCCGCACGAGCGCCAGCTCGACCTTCACGTTGCCTCGACGGAAATAGAGCGAGAGGGGCACCATCGTGAGTCCCGACTCCTGGAGCCGTCCTTCGAGACGGCGCAGCTCCGCGCGGTGCATGAGGAGCCGCCGGGGACGAATGGGATCGTGGTTCGTGTAGCTCCCGGGATCGTAGATCGCGATGTGGGCGTTCTTGAGGAAGAGCTGCCCAC
>JACQPZ010000100.1 GCA_016207265.1 Candidatus Latescibacterota bacterium
GTCGTGGAGCGAGCTGACCACCATCACGTCGGCGAGGACGTAGTTGGGGATCAGTTCGCGGTCGTCCAGGTTGCGCGTGATGAGGTGGATCACGGGCCGCCCTGGCGCGCCGAAGCGCCGGTTCAGGCCGGCGACGCCCGCCTCGACGGCGGACGCCACAGCCTGGTACTCGGCCAGGTCCGCGCGGGTCGGAACGCCGACCTGGACGAACGTGACCATGTCGCGCAGATCGGGCCGCGACTCGAGGAGGCGTTCGTAGGCGGCGAGGCGCTCGGGGATTCCCTTCGTATAGTCGAGGCGGTCGACGCCCAGGATCACGCGCGTATTCCCGAGGCCGAGCCCCGCGCGGATCGAGGCGGCGCCCTCCCGGGCCCACGGCTCCGACGCGGCGAGCGAGATTTCCTCCGCGTCGGGGCTGATCGGGTAGGCGCGGACGAACGTGCGCCTCCCGCGACGCCGGACCCCGGACCGCTCCTGATCGATGTTCGCCTCCAGCTCCTGCCCGACCGATTCGAGGAAGTTGATCGCGTCGTAGTGGATGTGGAATCCGAGCAGATCGCAGGCGAGGAGCCCCTCGAGCAGCTCGCGCCGCCATGGGAGCGTTCGGTACACCTCGCGGTTCGGCCACGGGATGTGCCAGAAGAGGATGATCGAAAGGTCCGGACGGCGGGCGCGGAGCGCCGGGGCGCAGAGGGCGAGGTGATAGTCTTGCAGAAGCACGATCGCCGGGCGTTGGCCGACGGCGTCCAGGATCGCCTCCGCGAACTGTTCGTTGACCTCCCGATACGCGCGCCACTGGGAAGCTACGAAACGGGGCCTCACGTAGACGATGTGGCACAGGGGCCAGAGGCAACCGTTGCAGAACCGGCTGAACTCGAGCGCGCGCTCCTCGGGTTCGACCCAGAGGCGCTGGAGCGTGTAGCGCTCGGCGCCGGGCGGCACCCGGACGCGCCCCCGGTCGTCCGCGGTCTCGCGATCCGCGTCTCCGGTCGCCTGCGCCACCCAGACCGCGCCGGTCGCCCGCGCCACCGAGTCGAGCGCCGAGGCAAGCCCACCGGGGCTTCGGATGACCTCGATCCGCCCGTCTCCGTTCACGTGCTGATACGGCTCGCGATTCGAAGCGAGGACCACCTGGGCGCCGCCGAGGTAGTCGCGGGCCACTCTCGCAAGGTCCTCGGGCCGCGTCTGGGCGGCCTCTTCTCCACGCAAGACCTCTCGCAGCGCGACGCGCCTGAGCGCGCGCTGCACGCGGCCGTACGGGCTTCCCTTGGCAGGACTCATGGCCCCAGGGTACGCCTTGCAATGGGGCGGGGGCGAGACTAGAGTCACGAGGCTGCCCCCTGAGTCTCGGACGGCGGGTGACCAGCCGGCGGCTCCGCGAGGTCAACTGGGGAGGGCGGATAGACCATGCTGGAGCGGCGATTCCGCCGAGATCTCGCCTCGCTGGACGAGATCTTTCAGTTCGTCGCGTCGTATCTCAAGTCCCGCGGACTCGACCCCGGCCATTCGACCGACGTCGGTCTCCTCATCGAGGAGGTCTTCACGAACATGCTCAAGTACGCGAAGGGGGGAGGGCGTGAGGTCGCGATCGGACTGGGCGGGTCGGGATCGGACGTCGTGATCACGATCCGCGACTTCGACGTCGAGTCCTTCGACATCACCGCGGCGCCCGAGGCCGATATCGATCGTCCGCTCGCGGAACGCAAGGCCGGAGGGTTGGGCCTCCACTTGGTCCGGCGGCTCGCCGACAGCATCGGCTATGAGTACAAAGACCGCAGCGCCATCGTGACGCTCACGAAGCGGCTGGTGCCTTGATGTTCGAGATCACCCTCGAAGACGGAGGACTGATCAAGCTGTCCGGCCGCTTCGACGCGACCCAGACCGAGCGGGCCCGGGCCGTGCTCAAGACCCTGGACCGGTCGGCCACGGCCGATTTCGCCGATCTCGACTACATCTCGAGCGCGGGGCTTGGAATCATCGTGGAGACGTACAAGCGGCTCCACGATGCCGGCCACGGCCTCAGGCTCATCCATTTGAACCCGCGAATTCGAAGCATCTTCACCTACTCCGGTCTCGACAAGGTCATGCAGATCGAGTAGTTCCCGGCAGCCGGGGGCCACCCCCTTGCCGTCCGGTCGAGAAACCCGCCAACCTTCGTCGGAGTCGCCTGTAATTATGGCCAGAGAGGACGAAGAAGACCTGCTGGATCGATCGCTCGAGGGCGATGGGGGGGCCTTCGGGCAGTTGGTGGACCGGCATCAAAAGGTGCTCTTCAACGTCGCGCTGCGGATGGTGGGGGATCCAGAGGACGCGAAGGACATCACCCAGGTGGTTTTTCTCAAGGCGTACGAGAATCTGGGGGCGTTCGACCGGAGGCACAAGTTCTTCAGCTGGATCTACCGAATCATGATCAACGAGTCGCTGAACCACATTCACCGCGCCAAACGCCACGAGCCGCTCGATGAGCGGATGCCCTGTCACGGAGCCGGTCCCGAGGAGGACTGCGAGCGCAGCGAGGTGAGCGACTCGATCCATACCGCCCTGGCCGGGATGTCGCCGGACTACCGCCAGGTGATCATTCTGAGGCACTTCATCCAGCTTTCGTACCAGGAGATGAGCGAACTGCTCGAGGTTCCGGAGAAGACGGTGAAGTCGAGGCTGCACACGGCGCGGCAGCTCTTGGGCGAAATGCTCTCGAAGAAGGGGGTTGGACGCTCATGAACGACAAGGAGCTGAGGAGACTCATGAACGACCAGCTGGATGGGGTCGCGACTCCCGAGGACTCCGAGACCCTGAAGCGGCACCTCGCCGAGAGTCCGGAAGCGCGTGCCAAGTTCCGCGAGCTGGGCGAGGTCTTTGCGTCGTTGAACCGCGTCGAGATGGTGGATCCCCCCTCCGACCTCAGGCAGAACGTCCTGCGCTCGATCCGGCTCCGCGAGGCGCCGGCCCAGGCGCGACCCGGGTGGCTTGCTACGCTCCTCGGCGCCTTCCAGACGCGGCCGGCACTCCAGTATGCGTACCCGTTCGTCGCCGGCGCGGGTGTTGCGATCGTGGCGTTCGCGCTGCTCACCGGGAACGCCCGGATGGGGCCCGCCAAGGCCGAGAACCCGTTCGCGGGAACCATGTTGCCGACGTCCGACCTGTCCGACTTCCGGCGCGCGGACGGGCGCGAATACCGGCTGCCGGACGGCAGGGTGAGTGTGGAAACCCTGACATCCGAGCATGGGTTGATCGCCAAGGTGGAGGCTCAGGGGACGGTGGGAACGAAGATCGAGATCGCCTACGATCCGGCGAGTCTCACCGCGGTGGCTCTGCGCCAGCGGCACTCGGGTGGGAACGACCTCTCGATCGCGCTGGGCGTGTTTCAGATCGAGCTCAATGATCGGACCGAGAACCAGTACCTGCTATACCTGGCCCGTACGAAGCCGGGTGGGTCGCCCCTCCGAGTGAATGTGACGTCAGGGGCGGAAACCTACCAGGGGGAGCTTCGCCTCGGGACGCTGCAACCCGGGGATTGACGGGCTTTCACGGTCTGACGAAGGATCCCACCAACCTTCGCTCGGGCTGAGTGTATTTATCGCAGAGCAGGTGGCGATGGAGCAGTATCCATCGGGACGCCCGGGCCATCGGTCGGGCAGAAGGAGGAGGAAATGAAGGGGAGTCGGGTAATCGTGAGCCTGGTGGTGGTGGCGGTTGCGGGGGTCGCGGTCGCATACTTCATGGGCTACATCCCGCCGAAGGGCGGCATGGAAGGTACGATCGGCGCTGCGAACCGCTATCAGGCGACGCAGATCACCGACAAGGACGTCGTTCTGCAAGATCCACAGATCCAGGCGCTCTTGCAGAGCGATCTGTTCCACAAGGTGATCGCGAATCCGGAGTTCAAGAAGCTCTCGCAGAGTGAGGAGTTCTGGAAGCTGATCACGACGCAGGATTTCAGGAAGATCGTCGTTCTCCCTGACGCCGACGGCGGCAAGCGCGTGGTGCTCCCGGACGCTGACGGTGGGCGGCGCGTGAAGGTCCCCGATGCCGACGGTGGGAAGCGCGTGGTGCTCCCGGATGCTGATGGTGGGAAGCGTGTCGTGCTCCCCGATGCGGATGGTGGGAAGCGCGTGGTGCTCCCGGATGCTGATGGTGGGAAGCGCGTGGTGCTCCCCGATGCTGACGGTGGGAAGCGTGTGGTGCTCCCGGATGCGGATGGTGGGAAGCGCGTGAAGCTCCCGGATGCCGATGGTGGCAAGCGCGTGAAGCTCCCGGATGCCGACGGCGGCATGGGCAAGTTCGCCAAGGCGCACCCTGAGTTCAACAAGCTGTTCGAGGATCCAGACTTCCTGACGCTCGTGGGTGACGTCAATTTCAGGGATCTGGTCGGGAACGACGCCTTCCAGAAGCTCGCGACGGCTTCCGACGTGAACAAGGTGATCTACCAATCTTCGGGAGAGTAACTCTCCGAAGCAGGAGGGCGCCTCCGGCAAAGGCTCCTCCTGAGCAACCCGAGACGAGGAGATCCCGCGGCGATGAGCCCGGGGTCTCCTTGCTATTGTGGGGATGAGGGAGCCAGAACCGACGCGTCCCAAGCCCGGGGCCCGCCCTAGCCGGAGCCGCGCAGTGCGCCCGCGCCTCGCGATCCGCGCAATCCGCCCGCGCCGCGCGATCCGCCCGCGCCTCGCGATCCGCGCGGCCGCGGGCTTCGCAATATGCGCCGCGGCGTTTCTCGGGCTCGTCCGGCCGTCGTCCGGGGAGATGGCGGCGCTCGAGACGAGCGACCTTCGCCTCATCTACCACCGCAGCACGCTGAACTTCCTCGCCCCGTATGCCGCCCAGTGCTTCGAAAA
>JACQPZ010000101.1 GCA_016207265.1 Candidatus Latescibacterota bacterium
AGATCGCCGCGACCCCCAGCAAGCCGATCCCTGCCAGCACTGCCCGATTCCACTTCATGGACGTCTCCTTGGCCTTCGCGATCCCGAATCGCATGTGGTCCAGAGGAACAAATACAGAAACCCCAGAGGGATCGAGCAAAGGGTGTGCCACGGGTGGGAGGAGTCGCGCGGAACGCTATCTGATTGGAAACGGGAGGGCTGGGGCGATGTCCGTGGCGCTTGACGAGGCTCGCGGCGGGCGCGCCGTGCGTTTTGCACGGGCGCCCACCGGCGTGCAACGATGCAGTGCTTACTTCTTTGCCAGAGCCATGTTCGCCGCGGCCACGTAGCGGCGGTTCACCTCCGGCCACTTGATGTTGCGCATGAAGGCCTCCAGATAGGCCTTCCGGTCGCTCCCATAGTCGATGAAGTAGGAGTGCTCGTACGTGTCGCAGGGGAGGACCGGGACCGTGCCCCAGACGCCGCCCTGGTTCTGCGCGTCGCCGATGAAATTGTGCAGCCGCCCGTCGGTCGGATCGTAGGCCAGAACCACCCAGCCGCGCGCGCACATGCCCGCCGCCTTGAACTCCTCCTCCCACTGCGCGTAGGAGCCGAAGTCCTCCTTGATCTTGTCGAAGACCTCGCCGGAGGGCTGTCCGTCTCCGCCCATCACCTCGAAGTAGATCTCGTGGAGGATCTGGCCGTTGGCCGCGAACGTCTCCTCGTGCTTGAGCCCGCGCATCGCGCTGTAGATCTGGTTCGCCTTTCCGCGATCGACGTTCGCGAGCGCCTCCTCGATCTCGTTTCGCTTGTTCACGTATCCCGCGTAGAGCTTGTCGTGATGGATCTCGATCGTCTTTGACCCGATCCCCTTCAACGCATCGTTCGCGTACGGGAGGGCCTTCACGGCATGTTTGGCCATGGCCAAAGGTCTCCTTTCCATGAATCCTGGGTTTCGTCCAACGGGCTCCGGTTCGAGCCCTGTCGTCTCGCGACCGGCGCCGGCAACCGCGATGATACCAGATGTGGCCGCGTCAGGCAGGGTCTCCCGGGAGGCGCTTGCGGATCGAAGCGATGCGGAAGGGTTGGGCGCCGACCCCCGGAAGCTCGAGCAGGACCTCGGCACCCTGAGTCTTCCCGAGGAGCGGTCGCAGGATGGGGGCCCGGTAGGAGAGGATGCCGGGTCCGAGCGCGTGGTCTCCCTCGCCCAGGATCCAGTAGCGGATCGGCTCGCCCCGGGACGGGTCGAGCGGCTCGAGTGCCACCTCGGTCCCGACGCCGACGCGGGTCGCGTCCACCTCGATGGTCTCGAGGAGGCGCGTGCGCTCGAGGAGGGAAAGAAGCTCCTGCGCCCTCGCGGCTGCGTTCGCCTGCCTCTGCTTCGCGGCTTCGTATTCCGCGTTCTCTCTCAGGTCGCCGAGCTGGCGCGCCTTCTCGATTGACGCGGGAATTGTCGTCTTGAGATCCAGGCGCAGCCGCTTGAGTTCCGACTCGAGCTTCTCGTACGTCTCCCGGGACATGATCGTGTGGCGCGTCTCGAGGTCAACGATGCTTTTGCCCTCGAGGAGGCTCTGCGCCTTCGCGCTGCGGCGCGCCTCGTGGGTATCGGCAAGCTCCGAGTGGCCGATCGCGCGAAGGAGCTCCAGCACCGGATGCAACCGCCGCTCGCTCCCCCGCCAGTGGAGCACCGTGCGTTCCACCGATTCCAGAGCCTCCGGATCGAGCGGTTCCCGCTCGAGCAGTCGGTGGAGCGCTCCCTCGGGCTGCATCAGCTCGATCAGGCGATCCCCCCCGCCGGCGGCGAACCGCGATGCGGAACCCGCGATCGTCCTCGCGACGGCCGGCGCCGCGCCGGCCTGACCCGCGTCCCGCTCGAGGAGTCTCAAGCCGGTGAGCAGGAGCGCCGAAGGCGACGGCGCCTCCGGCTCTTCCCGATGTGTCGCGTAGTGCTCGATGAGGCGCGCAGCGAGCGACGGACCTTCGGCCGCCGCGCGGAGCCGCTCCACGATCGCGCGGCCGAAGGCATCGCCGAGGATGATACGGAGCCGTGCCCGCGCGTGGTCCCGTAGCCGCGGGAGCCGGCTCTCGAGCGCGCGCCAGAGGAACGCCTCTTCGTGGGACGCATCCCGCGCGAGATCGAGCAGGACGTCCTGCTGTCCGCTCTGGGCGACGTCGTCGGGAGAAAATCCCGCTCCGATCAGGTCCTCGAGGATCTCCCTGGCTCGCCCGGGCGGTAGCGCTCGCCACGCCGTCGTGTAGCAGAGGGCTTGAGCCCGGATCGCGGGCGCGAGGCCGGGCTCGGCCGCCCAACGGGCCACGAAAGCGGCGGCATGCTCCTTGAGGCGCGGCTCCTGCTCGGGGTGCTCTCGGAGGAATTTCCGGATCAAGCCGATCCCCCCCTCTCCGGCCCTGGGGTTCAGCTCCGGCAGGACGGCCTCGCCCGCGCCCCGACCCTCCGCCGCGAGCCGGAACACCTGCCGGTAGGCTTCGCTCATATCGAGAGCCGGATTCCCCTTGAGCCGCTCCTTCACTTCCTTCCACCACGCGGACCAGTCGGCCCCCGCGAGCGACGCTTCGATGCGGGGCTTGAGCTGCGCCAGCGTCGCGGTGCCCCCGGCATCGCGGAGCGCCATGACCAGGACCCGGGGGTCGCGTCCCTGGACCATCTCCCGCAGCCGATCCGGCGCGCGCGCGGCCATGACGCGCAAGCCTTCCGCGGGAAGACGGTCGAGCGAGCGCTCGGCCATCGCGAGGGACATCCGGTGGGCGGGGCGGCCCGGGAATTCGAGCGTGATCGACTCCCCGTCGTTGCCGGAGACCCGGCCGATCCCCCACGTCGCGTGGGCGACGTCCGAGCCCGGAGGGAGCGCGAGGATCTTGGATACGCGCGAGCGGATCGACTCGATGGGCTCGGCCGGATTTCGGATCCCGGACCCTTCGACGATGGCGTCGGGGTCCGGCTGCGCCGCGACGGCGACCCGTAGAATCGCAGCCGCGAGCTTGCGCGCCTCCGGTGACGGAGGCGTGCGCGAAAGGACCGGCTCCACTTCGGACCAATCGATCCGTCCCGAGGCCCGGCGCTCGAGCTCGGGGAGCGCGAGGTCGAGGATCGGCTCCGCGTCGGCCCAGGGCACGAGCGCCGCGTAGCGGAGCAGGATCCGCGCGACGCGCTGCGGCTCGCGGGGGAAGTCCTCATCCACGAGCCGCAGCAGCTCCTCCGAGACCGGATCCGGATGCTTGAGCTCCAGCCGGATCTCGAGCGCGAGGATCCGATTCGAGCGTGCGGAGTCCGCGTCTCCGGTCCGATCGAGCGCCTGCGCCAGCTCGTAGAGAAGCTCGGGGTCGCGCGGACGGATGTGGATCGCCTGACTCAGCCAGTCGATCCGTTCGGCCTCGTCGGCCGCCGAGCGAGCGAGGAAATGCAGGAACCGCACGGCCGCCGATACGGGCGCAGGCTCGAGGAATCGGGGGAGGAGCGCGCGCACGCCGTCCCGTCCCGCGGCGGCGACGAGCTTGTCGCAGACGACCTCGAGCGCTTCGAGTGAAGACGTGCCCTCGCCGAGACCCTGGTGAAGCAGGCCCGCGAGGAGTAGGAGATCCCACCGCTTCCTCGCCTGGGGCTCCTGCGCGAGCGCGCGCAGCGCTCCCTCGGCTTGCGCTCCCGCGATGAGTCTGCGCGCCAGCGTCTCGGTCTCGGCCCAGCGCGGATCGCCGAGGGAGATCGGCGGCTCCTCCCCCTGCGCGGATTTCAGATAGTTTCGATAATCGGCGTCCATCATTCCCACGTGCCCCCCGAAGCCTTTGAGCATAGACCATCCCGCGCGCCGAGGGCTACACTGGCCGCCCATGGGTTCGACGAGCGCGCGCGCGGCCCTAAGCGGAGACGAGCTTCCCGCGATCACGACGCCCCCGCCGGGACCCCGGTCGCGGGCCGCGGCGAAGCGGCTGCGCCGTGCGGAGGGAGCGGCGATCTGGGGCGCCGAGGAGGCCCCCGTCGTGTGGTCGCGGGCGCGCGGCTCGGTCGTCGTCGATCTGGACGGGAACCGCTACGTGGATCTGACGGCCGGCTTCGGCGTCGTGTCACTGGGACACGCGGCCCCCGAGGTGGCGCGGGCCGTCTCGGCACAGGCCCGGAAGCTCACGCAGGGACTCGGCGACATCATGCCGCACGATCCGCGCGTGAAGCTGGTGCGCAAGCTTGCGGGGCTCGGCGGGGGCGGGCTGAATCGGGCATTGCTCGCCGCCACGGGGTCCGAAGCGGTCGAGCTCGCGCTCAAGACCGCGCACGTCGCGACGGGGAAGCGGCGCGTCGTCGCGTTCACCGGCGCCTACCACGGGCAATCCTACGGCGCGCTCGCCGTCTCCGACTATCCGGGCCTTCGGGCGCCGGTGGAGCGTCAGGTCGCGGACATCGCGATCCGCGTGCCCTATCCCTACGAATACCGGTGCCCGCTCCAGCGCCGCTGCGAGCGCTGCGACCTGCGCTGCCTGGACTCCGCCCTCGACGTGGTGGACCGCGAGATCGCGGGGCCGGATCCCCCCGGCGCGGTCATCGTGGAGCCGATTCAGGGACGGTCGGGTTGCGTCATTCCTCCTCCCGAATTCCTCCCGCGGCTCCGCGCCGCGACGCGCGAGCGCGGGCTCATCCTGATCCTCGACGAGGTCATGACCGGCGCGTGCCGCACGGGCCCGTTCTGGGCGTGGGAGCGGGGCGGTACTGCGGCCGAGCCGGATCTCGTCGCGGCGGGGAAGGGGATCGGAGGCGGCGTCGCGATCGCCGCGGTCCTCGGCCGCGCGGAGTGGATGAACGCGTGGCGGGAGCATGTCCCGCGCTCCGGAGAGGCTCCGCACTCGAGCACGTACTATGCGCATCCGCTCGCCTGCGCCGGGACGCTCCGCGCGCTGAAGCGGCTCACGGAGCCGGAGCTTCGGGCGCACGTCGAGCGGGTCGGCGCCGAGCTTCTTGCCGGATTGCGGTCGCTCCAAGCCGAGCACGCGGCGGTCGGCGACGCACGCGGGGCGGGTCTCCTTGCGGCGATCGAGCTGGTGCGCGACCGCGCGTCACGAGAGCCCGCGCCCGAGCGGGCGGCAGAGGTCGTGCGCGCCCTGCTCTACGAGGGGGTTCTGGTTTATCCCGGCGGCGTCCACGACAACGTGATCACCTTCACGCC
>JACQPZ010000006.1 GCA_016207265.1 Candidatus Latescibacterota bacterium
CGGGACTCCTCCAGTTCGCGCGGCCCGCGGCGCCGAAGCTCCAACGCCAATCGATCCTGCCCGCGCTCGAGCGGGCGCTTTCGCTCGTTCACGAGGTCGCCGTGCGCCAGGACGTGCTCGTCCGCGTGGAGCGCTCGGACGAAGTCCCGCCGGTGTTCGTCGACCTCGACCAACTGTTACAAGTATTGCTGAACGTGCTGATGAACGCGCTCCAGGCGCTGGACCGCGGCGGGGAAGTGGAGGTGCGGGTCGGCCCGGCGAGGAAGCGGCTCGTGGAGCGCTCGTCCCTGGGCCGGCGCTCCGGGGACCGTCTTTCGTCCGGGCGGCCGGCTCCGCTCCTCGACTTCGTCGAGGTCCGAATCCGGGACAACGGACCGGGCATTCCCGCGGCGGTCCTCGCGCGCGTGTTCGATCCGTTCTACACGACGCGGACGCAGGGCACCGGGCTCGGCCTCAGCATCTGTCAGAGCATCGTCCGCGAGCACGGAGGCTCCATCTCGATCGAGAGCGTGGTCGGGCAGGGAACCACCGTGGTCATCGACCTACCCGTGGAGAAACGACATGGAGACCGACGCGGTAACCCTCGCTAAGCAGACCTTCGGCATCTTGGTCGTGGACGACGAGCGGACCCTCCGGTTCGCCCTCAAGGAGGGGCTCTCGGAGGAGGGCTATCGCGTCGAGACGGCGGGCGACGTCGCGGAGGCCATGTCCCGGCTCGAGCGCGAGGAATACCATCTCGCCCTCCTCGACCAGAAGCTCCCCGACGGGAGCGGCCTCGACCTCCTGAAGCACATCCGCGCCAAGCGCCCCGAGACCCAGGTCGTGATGATGACCGCGTTCGGCAAGTTCGAATCCGCCGTGGAGGCCACGAAGGCGGGCTGCTACGACTACGTCGCGAAGCCCTTCGAGCTGGACCACATGAAGCTCATCATCAAGAACGCCCTGTCGCAGGCGCGGCTCTCCGAGGAGGTCTCGCGTCTGCGGGACGCCGAGCGCCGGCGCGCGGGATCGACGCTCATCGTGGGAGGCAGCTCGAAGCTCGCGAAGATCTTCGAGACGATCCGGAAGGTCGCGGGGACCGGAAGCTCCACGGTGCTCCTCCAGGGGGAGACGGGCGTCGGGAAGGAGCTTCTCGCGCGCGAGATCCACGATCTCGGTCTCATGCGCGACGGCCCCTTCGTGGAGGTGAACTGCAGCGCGTTCCCCGAAAACCTCCTCGAGAGCGAGCTCTTCGGCTACGAGAAGGGCGCGTTCACGGACGCCAAACGGACCAAGCGCGGGCTCATGGAGCTCGCGAACGGCGGCACGCTCTTCCTGGACGAGATCGGCGAGATGAGCCCGGGCCTCCAGTCGAAGCTCCTCCGCGCGCTGGAGGCGAAGCGGTTCCGGCGCGTGGGAGGCGTGAGCGACATCCTGGTCGAGACCCGCGTCATCGCGGCGACGAACCGCGATCTGAGAGGACTGGTCGAGCAGGAGAGATTCCGCGAGGATCTCTTCTACCGCCTCGACGTGATCCGGATCGTCGTGCCGCCGCTGCGCGAGCGTCCCGAGGACATCCCTCCGCTCATCGACCATTTCGTCGCGCACTGGAACCGCGAGCTGGGCCGGAGCGTGAAGGGCCCGAACGACGAGGCGCTCGCGCTCCTCATGGCCTACCGCTGGCCCGGGAACGTGCGCGAGCTCCGGAACGTGATCGAGCGGGCCATTCTGCTCGAGAGCGAGGAGTGGATCCTCCCCGAGCACCTTCCCGTCGAGATCGTGGGCGCCTCGGGGAGCGGACCCCGCGTGCTCGAGACGAGGCTCAAGTCCGAGGGAGGCGTCACGACGCTCGCCCAGGCCGAGCGGGTCGCCATCGAGATGGCGCTCGCGCGGGCGGGGGGCAACAAGACGAAGGCCTCGGAATGGCTCGGGATCTCCCGCCAGACGCTCCGCACGAAGCTCAAGGAGTACCGGATCGAGGCTCCGGGCGGACATGGCGGCTGACGTCCGGGACGTCGGGCGCCGCCCGATCGACGAGCTGACCCGCGAGGTCGCGCGCCGGTACGGGCTCTCGCTCCGGGAATGCACGCCGGAGGGCGTGGCGCAGCGTCTCAGGTTCCGGATTCAGGATCGCGCCCTGGACGGCGTGGACGACTACGCGGAGTATCTCCTCTATTCGGGCGACGGCCTGGCCTGGGAAGATCTCGTGGAGACCCTGACGGGGAACGAGTCGCGCATCTTCGGCACCCCCGCGGATTTCACTCCTCTCTTCGAGATCGAGAGCGATCCCCGTTGGGCGCACTACGCCCGCGCCGCGCCGCGTCCCGAGACGTTCCGTTGCCTGAGCGCGGCCTGCGGAACGGGCGAAGAGGCCTACTCGCTCGCGATCGCGCTCGCCGAAGCGCAATCCCGTGCGCCCGCGCTCTCGTTCGAGGTTCTCGGCGTGGACTTGAGCGCGAGGGCGGTCGGGAAAGCCCGCCGGGCCGCGTTCCCGGCGTCGCGGGCCTGGTCGCTTCCCGACGATCTTCGGTCGCGATACCTCGAGGAGCGCGAGGAAGGATTCTCGGCGGAGCGCCTGCGTCCGTTCGTCCGCTTCGCGCGGCTCAATCTGTGCGAGCCCGGCGCGCTCTCGCCCCTCGGCGCGTTCGACCTTATCCTGGCGCGCGATTTCATGCCGGCGCTCACGGCCGATTCGCGCGAGCGCGCGCTCCGGAACCTGGGACAGGCGCTTCGACCCTGCGGCGTGCTCGTGCTCGGAGCCTGGGATTCGCCCGGCGAGCCGGACCTCGGGCTCGTGCCGACCCGGTGGGGGGACCGATACGCGTACGAGCGTCCGGGCGATCCCGCGGGCCCCGGCGCGCGCCTCGCGGCCGCCGAGGAGGCGGAGCCGATGTCGGCTCTCGTCGCGCACCGCTCGCCGCTCGTCCGCTCCTGGATGCGGATTCTCCTCGAGCAGGCCGGCTACCGCGTCGAGGAGGCGGCCGACGGGGTCCGCGCGCTCGAGCGCGCCGTCATGGGAAGACCTCGCGCGCTCCACCTCCTGGAATTGACCCTGCCCGCCCACGGAGGCCCCGCCCTCGCCGAGAGCCTGGAGCGGCTGGGCGTCCCTCGTCGCTCCGTCGCGTACCTCTCGCCGAGGGATCCGGCCGCGGCCGATGCGGCGACGCTCCCGGCGGGGGCCCGCGTCCTCGCGATCCCGCTTTCGGGCCGGGATCTTCAGGCCGCGCTCCCGGACCTCACCCGCTGAGCGGGACGTTCACCACATCGGAGCGGAGTCCGGCGTCGGCCCGCGCCGGCACCCTCGTCACCCCACACGGCGAAGTTCCGACGCCCGCGTTCATGCCGGTCGGCACGCAGGGCGCCGTGAAGGGTCTTTCTCCCGACGAGATCGTGGCCTCGGGGACCCGAATCCTCCTCGCGAACACGTATCACCTCATGCTGAGGCCCGGATCGGAGGTGATCCGCGGGCTGGGAGGGCTGCATCGGTTCATGGCATGGGATGGACCCATCCTGACCGACAGCGGCGGCTATCAGGTGCTGAGCCTCAAGGAGCTTACGACCGTGCGCGAGGAGGGGGTCGAGTTCCGCTCGCATCTCGACGGCCGCCGCGAGTTCCTGAGCCCCGAGCGATCCATGGAGGTGCAGGCCGACCTCGGCTCCGACATCGCGGTCACGCTGGACCACGCGGTGCCCCTTCCGGCCGACGCCGAGGCGCAGCGCGAGGCCGGGGATCGGACGGTCCGCTGGACGGAGCGGTCGCTGAGGAGGGCCCGCACGCTCGAGACTGCGGGGGGACATCGGCAGCTCCTGTTCGCGATCGTGCAGGGCGGAGGAGATCCGGGGCTGCGCCGCGAGATGGCCGAGCGGACCGCGGCCTTCGAATGCGACGGATTCGCGATCGGCGGGCTCTCGGTCGGCGAAACGAAGCGGGAGACGTGGGCCCTCGCGGCCGCGACGGCCGAGGCGCTCCCGCCCGACCGGCCGCGCTACCTCATGGGAATGGGAACGCCGATCGACCTCCTGCAGGGGATCGCGTGCGGCGTGGACCTCTTCGATTGCGTCCTGCCGACGCGAAACGCGCGGAACGGGATGGCCTTCACGTCGGAAGGCCCGCTCAATATCCGGAACGCGGCGCACGCGCGCTCCGATCTTCCGCTCGACGGCGAATGCCGCTGCGCCGCGTGCGCCCGCTTCACGCGCGCCTATCTCCGCCACCTCCACCTCGCGGGAGAGATCCTCGCCCATCGAATGCTGACCTTGCACAACGTCTCGTTTTACCAGAAAATCATGGAGCGTGCGCGCCGGTCGATCGAGACCGGCGCCTACCCATCCTTCGTACGTCAGTTCTCGGAGCGCTACCGCGTCGGGACGGAGGCCTGAGCCCACCGCCGGCGCAAGGAGATCGCATGCTCGGTGTTGCGTTCGCGCAGGCTACCGGTGGGGCGGCCGAGGGGCCGTCGTCGCTCGATCAGATGCTTCACATGCTCGCCCTCCTGGGGATCACGGTCGGGATCGTGTACTTCATGATCATCCGTCCCCAGCAGCGGAAGCAGAAGGAAACGGCGGCGATGCTCGCTTCGATCCGGAAAGGAGATCGCGTGCTGACGACAGGCGGGCTCTTCGGAACGGTCGTCGGGGCGAAGGACGACGTCGTCGTGCTCAAAGTCGCCGACGACGTCAAGATGGAGTTCTCGCGCCAGGCGATCGTCCAGATCAAGGCGCGCGGTGAGTGACGAGCCTCTGAAGCTCCGCTACTACGGAGACCCCGTGCTCCGCCGCAAGGCGACCCCCGTCGCGGGGGTGACTCCGGAGATCCGCGAGCTGATCCGCGGCATGTTCGAGTGCATGTATCGCGAGCGGGGCGTGGGCCTCGCGGCGCCTCAGGTCGGGGTCTCACAGCGGATCTTCGTCGTGGACGTGGAAGAGGAGCCGGGGGAGCGGAAGAAGCTCGCGCTGGTGAATCCGGTGATGACGAAGCGATCCGGGAGCATCGTGGAAGAGGAGGGCTGTCTCTCCATACCGGGGATCCATGCCGACGTGAAGCGGTTCGAAGAGGTCGTCTTCGAGGCGCTGGACGAAGAGGGCGCTCCGGTCACGGTGCGCGGGCGGAAGCTCCTGGCCCGCGCGCTCCAGCACGAGCTGGATCATCTGGACGGCGTCCTCTTCATCGATCGCCTGAGCGCAATCCGACGAAAGCTCCTCGAGTCCAAGCTCGCCCGGATGCGGTTCGGCGACGAGGAGCGCGAGGCGAGGGCGACGGGCGCCACCCCATCGCTCTAGCGCCCCGTGCGCCTCGTCTACTTCGGCACGCCGTCGATCGCGGTTCCTCCCCTCCTCAAGCTCGTGGACGAGGCGCGCGCGCCCGTGCTGGTCGTGACCCGGAGGGATCGCCCCAAGGGGCGCGGCCTTCTCAGCGGGCCCTCTCCCGTCCGGGTCGCCGCCGAATCGCGCGGCCTCCCGGTGGCGACACCCGCCCGCGCGGACGCTCCCGAGGAGATCGAGCGGCTCAAGGCCGCCCGCCCCGACCTCATCGTGCTCGTCGCCTACGGCCAGATCCTGGGCCCCGAGCTGCTCGCGGTTCCCCACATCGGCGCGATCAATCTCCACTTCTCGCTCCTCCCGCGCCACCGCGGGGCGTCGCCGGTGCAGGCGGCGATCCTCGCGGGGGACCCGATGACCGGCGTGACCACGATGTGGATGACCGCGGCGCTGGACGAAGGTCCGATCTTCCAATCGGTCCCGACCCCCATCGGCCCGGACGAGGACGCGGGCTCCCTGGCGGAGCGGCTCGCCCGAATCGGCGCCCAATGCCTCGCCGACACCGTCGCGAAGATCGAGCGCGGCGAGATCGCGAGGGTGAAGCAGGACTCTTCACATGCGAGCTACGCGCGGAAGCTCACGCCGGAGGACGCCCGGCTCACGCTCGCAGACGATCCGGTCCGGTTCGTGCGCAAGGTGCGGGCCCTCGCCCCGGAGCCGGGCGCGAACCTCACGCTCGAGAGCGGGCGTCTGCTGGTCCTGGCCGCGTCTCCGGGCGGGGTCTCGGGAACATCCGGCGCGGGAACGTTCGGCGCGGGAACGTCCGGCGCGACTCCCGGCGTCGTGCGGGCCCTGGATCCCGATCGCGGGCTCGAGATCGGACTGGATCAAGGCTCGGTCTGGCTCCGCACGGTGCGTCCGAGCGGACGGAGGACGATGAGCGGGATGGCCTACGCGAACGGCGCCCGCCTAAAACCCGGCGACCGGCTGGCGGTGAGGGCCTGAGCCCGTGACGGCGCGCCGCCGCAGGGCCAAGCCCTGGGCGAAGCGGCCGCGGCCCGGCGCGCGGGAACTCGCGCTCCAGACGATCGTCGCGGTCGAGTCGCGGAGCGCCTTCTCCGACCGGCTCCTCGAAACGAGGCTCAGGGATTCGGGCCTGAGCCCCGAGGACTCGCGCCTCGTTACCGCGCTCGTCCAGGGGACGCTGCGCCATCGGGCGACGCTGGACCATCACCTGAAGTCCTTCACGCGCGGAGGCTGGGAGGACCTGACTCCCTGGATCCGCGGCGCCCTGAGGCTCGCCGCGTTTCAAATCCTCTACCTCGACCGCGTTCCGGCCTCGGCCGCGGTGGACGAGAGCGTTGAGCTTGCGAAGCGCTACGGGCACCCCGGGACGGCGGGCCTCGTGAACGCGGTGCTGCGCCGGCTCGCGGGCGGGGATCGGGCCCCGATGCCCGACCGCGACGCGCATCCCATCGAGCATCTTTCCATCCTCCATTCGCATCCCACCTGGATCATCGAGCGGTGGGTGGCGCGGTACGGACGGGAGGGAGCGGAGCGCCTCCTCGAAGCGGACAACGGGGAGCCTCCCGCGTCGCTCCATCCCAACGCGCTTCGCGCGTCGAACGAGGAGGTCCTCGCGCGTCTGCGGGCGGAAGGATTCTCGCCCGAGCCGGGTCCGAACGGCGGGCCGGTGCTCGTCATCCGCGGAGGGTTCGTGGCATCGCGCTCCGACGCGTTTCGGGAGGGCCTCGTCTCGCTCCAGGACGAGGCGGAGTCGGCGGTCGTTTCGCTCCTCGGAGCGCGGCCCACGGAGCGCGCGCTCGACCTCTGCGCGGCGCCCGGAGGAAAAACCGCCCAGATCGCCGAGGCTGTGGGACCCGGCGGCATGGTCGTCGCGATGGAGCGGCATCCAAGCCGCGCGCGCGCGCTGCGCGAGAACGTGAACCGGAGGCTCGGGATCGCCCATGCGCACGTGCTCTGCGCGGACGGCGCGCGGCTCCCGCTTCGCGGGACGTTCGACCGCGTCCTGGTGGACGCTCCGTGCTCCGGACTCGGCGTCTTGCGGCGCAGGGCCGACGCGCGCTGGCGGAAGGACCCCTCCACCATCGCCGCGCTGGCGGCGCTCCAGCGTCCGCTCGTCGAGTCCGCCGCGGGCCTCGTCCGGCCCGGCGGGGTGTTGGTGTATAGTGTCTGCTCCTTGGAGCCGGAGGAGACGGTCGAGATCGTGGAGCCTTTCTTGCGCGACCATCCCGCGTTCACGCACGAGGACGCGGATCCTCATCTGCCGCCGGGGTTCCGGTCGGGCGCGCGGAATCTGACCGCCTGGCCTCCCCGGCACGGCACCGACGGCGTGTTCGCCGCGCGGTTGCGCCGCCGATGAGCGCGCCTTCGAGCCAGAACGTCACGGAGACCCTCGGGGAAGAGCAGGCCGGCTCGCCCCCCTTCGACCGTCGCCGCGGCCCCCGCTTCTCCCTCTGGAGCGGGACGCTCGTTCTCTCAGCGCTCGCGCTCGCGGGCGGATTTCTCGTGATCCATCTCGTGCTGATGCCGAGCCTGACACGGCAGGGAGCCGAGGTGCGCGTGCCCGAGGTGATCGGCCAGAGCGAGGTCGAGGCGGAGCGGATCCTCGCCTCGGAAGGGCTCAAGCTCTCGAAGATCTCCGAGCAGTGGAGCCCCGACGTGCCCCGGGGGTTCGTGATCACCCAGGATCCCGAAGCGGGGGGCGTCGTGAAGCGCGGCCGGAGGATCTCCGCGATCGTGAGCCTCGGCGCGCAGGGGACGAGCGTGCCGGTGCTGGACGGCGTCACGGCCCGGCAGTCGCAGCTCCTCCTCGAGGGGGCGGGGCTTCGCGTCGGAAGGGTGGCGCGCGTGTATACCGACGAAGTCAGCAAGGACCTCGTCGTCGCCTCCGATCCGCCCGGCGAGACGCTGGTGGAACAGGGCACGGTCGTGAATCTGCTCGTGAGCCTCGGGCCGAGGCCGCAGAGCTACCTCCTGCCGAATCTCATCGGGCTCGACGCCGCCGAAACGGCGCGGGGTCTGAGAGAGGAGGGATTCGCCGTCACGGTCCGCGAGGGCGGCCCCAAGCAGCGGGCCGGGCTCGTCGCCGGACAGGAGCCGGCGCCGGGTCATCGCGTCGCGCTCCGGGATTCGATCGTGCTCTATTATCGCCCGTGAGCGATCGCAGCGGAGAGCGCGCCGTCTCGGACGCGTGGGGGAAGCCGCGCCGCTTCCGCATTTGCCCTTCGATTCTCTCAGCGGATTTCTCCCGCTTGGGTGAGGAGATCACGAGGGTCACGAGCGCCGGCGCCGATTTCATCCACGTGGACGTCATGGACGGCCGGTTCGTTCCGAGCATCACGTTTGGTCCGATCCTCGTCCGGGCCATGCGCCGGCTCACCTCCCTGCCGCTCGACGTCCACCTGATGGTCGTGGAGCCGATGCGGTTCCTCGAGGATTTCGCCGCCGCGGGCGCCGACTGCCTCACCGTGCACGTCGAGGCGGTGGAGGATCCGGTCGACGCCGTGCGGCGCATTCGGGCGCGCGGGCTCCGCGCGGGGCTCACGGTCAAGCCCAGCACGTCGGTCGGGCGGCTCCTTCCGGCGCTCCCCGAATGCGACATCGCGCTGGTCATGACGGTGGAGCCCGGCGCCGGCGGCCAGAGGTTTCTCGAAGGCTCGGCGGAGCGGATCGCGACGTTGCGCTCCGCGATCGACTCGGGCGGCTTCGACTGCCTCCTGAGCGTGGACGGCGGCATCGGCCCCGAGACCGCGCCGATCGCCGCCCGGGCCGGCGCCGACACGTTCGTCGCGGGGCACTCCGTGTTCCGCGCTCCGGACCCGGGCGAGGCGCTGGCCGCGTTGCGCCGGAGCATCGAAGGGGCGTGAACGTCCTCGTGGTCGGCGGCGCTGGATACGTCGGGAGCGTCGTCGTGGAGGAGCTGGTGAGGGCCCGGGAATCGGCGATCGTCCTCGACGACCTCTCGACCGGACACCGCGACGCCGTCTCTCCGCTCGCCTACTTCGTCCGCGGCTCGATCGGGGACGAGGGGCCGCTTCAGGAGGCGTTCGAGACCAAGTCCATCGACTGCGTGATCCACCTCGCGGGGAAGTCGCTCGTCGCGGAATCCGTGGCCCATCCGGAGCGCTACGAGGAGGCGAACGTCGCACAGGGACGCCTCCTCCTCGACGCGATGCGCGCGCACGGGGTTACCGACATCGTGTTCTCGTCCACCGCGGCCGTCTACGACCCCTCGGCGCCGATGCCGCTTCACGAGTCGTCTCCGCTCCGACCCGAAAACCCCTACGGGGAAACGAAGCTCCGGTTCGAGCGGACGCTCGCGGAGCACGCCGCGCGAGGGGAGGCCCGATTCGTCTCGCTCCGGTATTTCAACGTGGCGGGCGCGAGCATCGACCATGGAGAGGACCATCGGGAAGAGACCCACCTGATCCCGCTCCTCCTCGACGCGGCCCGGGAGGCGCGGGGTCCCGTTCCGGTCTACGGCGACGATTATCCGACCCCGGACGGAACCGCGGTCCGCGACTACGTGCACGTCGTGGACGTCGCGGAGGCGCATCGCCGCGCCGCGCGGTATCTCGCCGACGGTGGGGAAAGCCGCGCGTTCAATCTCGGCTCGGGACGCGGGTCGTCCGTGCGGGAGGTCGTCGCGGCCGTGGAGTCCGTGACCGGCCGCCGCGTTCCGACCCGGAGGGCCGAGCGGCGCCCGGGCGACCCGCCGGCGCTGATTGCCTCCTCGGACGAGGCGCGGCGCGTGCTAGGCTGGAAGCCCCAGTTCGGCGACCTGGGCGCGATCGTCGAGACCGCGTGGGATTGGCGGATGCGACATCCGGAGGGCTACAGGGAGTGACTCGGGAAGAGGATCGCGAGAAGTCGGGCGCGCCGGGCGAGGAATCGCGGGCGCCGCGCGGCGAGGCGCTTCCGCGCGAAGCGCTGGTCGCGGTCCGGAACGTCCCGGACGAGCAGACGGCGACCATGCTGCGCGATTTCCTCCGCGACCAGGGGATCGAGGCCACGGTGGTCGCGGTTCAGATTCCCTGGCTCTCGACGGTGGAATCGCTGCTCCACGGCTACTGGGGCCGGATCGAAGTGCTCGGGCGCGACGCCGAGCGGGCCCGCTCGCTCCTCGACGATTTCTTCGCGGCGACTCCGGAACGGGGGGAGGAAGAGCCTTGAGCCGCTCCGGCCGGAGCCTGACGGACGCGGTTGCGGGGCCCGGGCTCACCCGGGCGGAGCTTACCGAGCGCGTCCACGGCTTCGGAGGGCGGCGCGTCGTCGTCATCGGAGACATCATCCTGGATCGTTACCTCTGGGGGAGCGCCACGCGCGTCTCTCCCGAGGCGCCGGTTCTGGTCGTGGACGTGGAGCGCGAGGAGCTGCGCCTGGGGGGCGCCGCGAACGTGGCGCACAACGTCCGTGCGCTCGGGGCGCTCCCGACGCTCGTCGGCGTCGTGGGAAAGGACGCGGCCGCGGAGAGCCTGAAGCGCGAGCTCAAGGCGCGCTCCGTGGATTCGGACGGGGGCGTGCTGACGGATCCGGCGCGCCGGACGAGCCTCAAGACGCGGATCGTGGCGCACGAGCAGCAGGTGCTCCGCGCGGACGAGGAGACGCGCGGGCCGGTCGCGCCCACGGTCCTCGAGGAGCTGTGGCAGCGCGTGGAGCGCGCCCTTTCCACGGCGGACGCCGTGCTCGTCTCCGACTACGGGAAGGGGGTCGTCACCCCGGCCCTGCTCGATCGGCTCCTGCCGGAACTCAAGCGGCGGGGGATTCCCAGCGCCGTGGATCCGAAGGAGGAGCACTTCTTCTGTTACAACGGCGTCCACGTGATCACGCCGAACGTCGCCGAAGCTTCCCAGGCGTGGGGGCGGAGGATCCGCGCCCCCGATGATCTCCTCGAGGCGGGGTTCGGGCTTCGTGAACGACTCTCCGCCCACGCCGTCCTGATCACGCGCGGGGCGGAGGGGATGTCGCTCTTCACGTCGGAGGGCCATACCCACTTCCCCACGCGCGCCCGGAAGGTGTACGACGTGACCGGCGCGGGGGACACCGTGGTCGCGACGATCGCGGCGGCGCTCGCCGCCGGGGCGTCCCTCGCCGAAGCGTGCGTCCTCGCGAATCACGCGGCGGGAATCGTCGTCGCCGAGCTGGGCACCGCCGTGGCCACGGGCGTTCAGCTCATCGAGTCCCTGGAGGAGCTCCCCAATGGGTGAGGTTCTCGCCCTCACGGACGTGCTCCGCCGCCGCGCCGCGTCGCGGGCCTTGGGCCAGCGATTCGTCTTCACCAACGGATGTTTCGATCTCATCCATCCGGGCCACACGGAGCTTCTGCGCCGCGCAAAGAGCCTGGGGCACCGACTCTGCGTCGGGCTCAACTCCGACCGCTCGGTGCGGGCGATCAAGGGTCCCGGCCGGCCGGTCCAGAGCGAGGTCGCCCGCGCGACGGTCGTCGCCGCGCTCGCGAACGTGGATTACGTCGTGCTCTTCGACGAGGAGACCCCGCTTCGCCTCATCGAGGCGCTCGCTCCGGACGTGCTCGTCAAGGGAGGGGACTACGATCGGGGCGCC
>JACQPZ010000094.1 GCA_016207265.1 Candidatus Latescibacterota bacterium
AAGGGGAATCGATGGTCCGGTCGCTCCGCGCCGGCTATTCAGCCACGCCGATCCTGACGGCGGGAGACACCTTGTTCTCGAACGATCCGGGAGCCCCCCCGTTCATCTTCTACGGGAGCGCGGCGGGTCTCGGCGCACTGGACGTCGGCAAGGGCCTCGCCGAGGTGTACGTGGCGCACGGGTTCGGAACACGCCGTCCGCCCGGTGGCTCGGTCGTGTCCCGACTCCTCTTGGACACGAGAAACGCCGGCGTCCTGGCGGCGGACTACCTCGTCGAGCCCGAGGATCGCTACGTCGGATTCGACGATGCTTCGCTGGCCGGGGGCCGGGCCGGTTTCATCCGACCCACGCTGCTCCTCAGCGAGGGGAGCACGGACGGAGCGCACCGCGGCGTCGTCGCCGCCGTGGACGTGAGGAACGGGACCGTGGCGGAGCTTCCCTGGCTCGGCCGCGACGCGCACTGGAGCACGACCGTCGTGCCGACCACGAGCGGGAAGGTGGTTGCGATCACGGCGGCCGGAAGCTACCTCGGGGAGACCCACCTCTATATGTTCCTCGCCCAATCGGACGCGGATTTTCTCGCGGGCCTGGGCGACCTCTACGTATTCCGCCCCGACGCACGGGATTTCCTGTCGGATCCGGATCAGGGGACGCCGGCCCTCACCAAGGGATTCTCGATCCGCGGCGAGTTCGCGGCGATCGATCGCGCCTCCACGGGCTCGGCCGCGTCGCTGGAGGCGGCCGCGCAGGCGGCGGGCTGCCTGAATTTCACGCGCCTCAAGGATCTCGCCGTCGACCGGGAACGCCTCGATGCCTTCTACATCACGGATTCCGGGGAGAGCCCTCCCGGATTATTCGCGACCGGCTCGGACGGACTCGGGAGCGGGCGCCTCTATCGCATGGCTCTCGACCCGTTCGATCCGACCCGCGTCGCGTCCCTTGAGGTGCTGCTGGACGGAGCCGCCGGCGACGACCTCTATCGACCCTCGGACATCGACACCGACGAGAAGTGCGTGATGATCCTGGAGGATCCCGGGGAGCGCGGGCTCCACGCGGCGCGGATTCTCCGCTACGACACCCGGACGCGGAGGCTCGAGGCCGTGGCCGAGTGCGCCGAACGGGACCGGAGGCGGCGGCTCCTCCCACAGGGCGTCGGGGGCGCCTGGGAATCGAGCGGGATCCTGAACGCGAGCGATTTCCTGGGCGAGGACAGTTGGCTCCTCGCGGTGCAAGCCCATACGCTGCGCGCCCCGCAGAGCGAGGGGTGGTGGGGCGAGTCGGGACAGCTGCTTCTTCTACGCGGGGGCCGTTACCCCAGGCCGAACCCGTCACCGGCGACAGACGGCGCCGGGCGCGGCACCGCGCCGAATCAGTAGCCTTCGGGCGGCGGAGGCGGCGGAGGCGGAAGCTCCTCCTCGGTGTTGGAGCGCGGCGGCGGCAGGTTCTCCTGGACGCTGTCGGCCGAGGATGCGCTCCCGCCCGGCGAACCCGCAAGCCCGGACCCTCCCTCCGTGTCGAACACGTCGACCGGGTGGCGCAGGTAGCGGATCTGGAGCTGACACGTCACCTGCTTCGCCGTCCGAATCGAGTATCCGTTGTCGAGAAGAAGCACGATCGGCTCGCCGGGAGGAAGCTCCTGGTCCAGGGTCAGATTGCGCGAGCGCGCGGAGGTCCAGAGGGCCCGCGGCTTCACGCCGCCCTTCTGCTTGAGCCATTGGTCGTAGTCGCGGGACCGGAAGATCCGGACGACGATGTCCTTGCCCCTTCCCCGTGTGGTCACGGTTCCGAAGAGATGGACCGCCTTGGCGCTCGGCAGATTCGTGGGCAGGTCGAGCGCGAAGAACTCCGCCGGGCCCACCGTGTAGGTGGAATCGATGATCTCGGCGATGTAGCCCGAATCCGGCTCGCCGGCGGGGGGTTCCATCGCGGCCGCGGGCTCGCCGGCGGGGGGCTCCGTCGCGGCCGGGGGCTCGCCGGCCGGCGGCGGCTCCGCCGCGTACGCATGCCCGCCGGTCGGCCGATGCATCAAGAGGAGCGCCAGCAAGGCGAGCACGAGCGCGAGGAGCAGGGCCCTCGCGTGCCAATGCCACCCATGATTCCCGATGCCGAATCTCATCGCGCCTCCCGAATCGGGGCCGAGCCCTTCCCTACGACTCGCCCTTCGGCTCGTACTCCCGGAACAGCCGCCCCCACTCCGACTCCATGATCCGCTTCTTCCTGGGAATCCCGACGAACGGATACCAATACCCATCGTGATAGAGCCGCGAGGCGAAGTAGGACCACGGCACGAGGGGGCTCCGGAGCAGCAGATTCTCGAGCGGCTTGAGCGGCCCGTGATAGATGAGCTTCTGCCCCTTGGACGCGAACGTATTCTCGTTCCGGTGGAAGCCCAGATTCACGTCCGACACGTCGTCTCCCTTGAGCTCGATGCAGCGAGGATCCCCGTTCCCCAGCTTCGCGTCGTTCGCGAGCCGGATGAACCGGATCGTCAGAGGATCGAACCCCATGAGCTTCGCCGCAACGGCGTCGATCGCCACCTGGTCGCGGGACGCCAGGAGCAGGTTCGCGACGTGGGGCCGCATGGCTCTCGGCCCCGGTCCGTCGCCGGCGATCGTTCCGTCCATCACGGCGAAGATCCCCGGATGGATCTCCTTCTGGATCGTGAGGAGATCGACGAGCGTCTCGTGGATGACGCTGTGGGTCCAATGGCGCTTCAGGTGCAGGAGCCCGCCGAAGGCGTTCTTCATGGCGCCCGTCATTTCCGTGAAGACGTGCGTCTTGAGCGTCGGGAGGTGGATGATGTTCGCCCCGACGAGCGTCTTGGGAATCATGAGCCCGTCCGGGTAGACGTCCCTCAGGACGAGCATCTTCCCTTTCGGCTCGTACCGGATCCAATCGGCCTCGCTCTCCTTGTCGTTGAGCCACACGGAACGGATGCCGTACCGATCCAACACCGGCTCGAGCTTGTTGTTCCGGATGCCCACGTGCGGATCGACGACGACCGTCGAGTTCTGTGCGGCGCGGATCCGGTCCGCGGCGAAGCCCGCGTTCAGGAGCCCGCGGATCACGCCCTCCAACTGCCACGGGCTCGTGGAGCACGCCGGATAGTAGACATGCCAGGAGATATTGACTTTCAAGAGCGTCGCCTTCTCGGGGGCGAACTCCTCCCGAAGCCCCGCCAGCTCCATCAGCCGGCCCACGTCCTCGACGACGGTCTTCGCGCCCGTGCGGAGCACGGCGACGGTCGATTTCACGCCGAGCCCTTTCCATCCTTCGGGTGCAGCACCGAGTTCGAGATCACGATCCGCTGGATCTCGGAGGTGCCCTCGTAGAGTTCCGTCACTTTCGCGTCCCGGTAGTACCGCTCCACCGCGAACTCCTTCGTGTATCCGTAACCGCCGTGGATCTGAACGGCCCGGTCGGCGGCCATCCGCGCTACGGCGGAGGCCTTGAGCTTGGCCATCGACGCATACGGCCCCATGGGCTCTCCCTGATCCTTGAGCCACGCCGCCTGGAACGTGAGCAGCCGCGCTGCCTCGATCTCGGTTCTCATGTCGGCGATCATCCACTGGATCGCCTGAAACTCCGCGATGGGCCGCCCGAACTGGTATCGGTCCCGCGCATAGCGCGTCGCGGCTTCCAGGGACGCCTGCGCGATGCCGAGCGCCTGGGCGGCGACCCCGATGCGGCCTCCGTCGAGGGACTGCATCGCGACCCGGAACCCGTGACCTTCCGCGTCGAGCCGCCGGCTCACAGGGATCCGGCAGTTCTCGAGGCTCAATTCTACCGTGTCCGAGCCCCGGATGCCCATCTTGTCGATCGTCTTCCCGATCGTGAGGCCCGGCGATCCGCGCTCGATCACGAACGCCGTGATCCCCCGGTGCTTCGCTTCCGGGTTCGTGCGGGCGAAGAGGACGAACAGGTCGGCGTACTTCCCGTTCGTGACGAAGGTCTTCGCCCCGTTCAGCACGTACTCGTCGCCGTCCCGCACCGCCCTCGTGACGAGCGCCGCCGCGTCCGAACCCGAGTCGGGCTCCGTGAGCGCGAACGCGCCCAGCGAGTTCTTCGCGAGCCGGGGCAGCCAGCACGACTTCTGCTCCTCGGTTCCGAACCGCGCGATCGGGCCCGCGGCGACCGAGTTGTGCACCGAAACCGTGATGGCGACCGCGGCCGAGGCCCGCGACAGCTCCTCCATCACCACGACGTACCCGACGGAGTCCACGTCCACGCCCCCGTACGCCTCGGGAATCAGCAGGCCGAAGTAGTTGTTCTCGCGGAGCTTTCTGCGTAAGGAGTCGGGAATCGTCTCCGTCGCGTCGATCTCGTGGGCGATCGGCGCGATCTCGCCCTCCGCGAACTCGCGCGTGACCGCACGGAGCATTTCCTGCTGCTCCGTCAGCTCGAAGTTCATCGGCGGCTAGGAGGCGGGGTATTCGTAGAAGCCGCGGCCGGATTTCCGGCCCAGCCGGCCCGCCGCGACCATCGATCGCAGGAGCGGGCACGGCCGATATTTGTCGTCGCCGAATCCACGGTGGAGGACTTCCATGATGTCGAGGCACACGTCCAGGCCGATCAGGTCCGCGAGCGCGAGGGGCCCGAGCGGGTGGTTCATTCCGAGCTTCATGACCGTATCGATCGCCTCCCTGGCCGCGACGCCTTCCATCAGCGCGTAGGCCGCCTCGTTGATCATGGGCATGAGGACCCGGTTCGAGACGAATCCGGGACGATCCTCGACCACGACGGGCGTTTTCCCCAACGCCCTCGCGAGGTCCGAGGTCTCCCGCACCGTCTCATCCGAGGTCTCGAGGCCGCGCACGATCTCGACAAGCTGCATCACGGGAACCGGGTTCATGAAGTGCATCCCGACGACGCGCGGCGCGCGGGACGTGGCCGCGGCCAGCTCGGTGATCGAGATCGAGGAGGTATTGGTGGCGAGGATCGCGTCCTTCGGAATCGCGCGGTCCAACTCCCGGAAGATCGATTTCTTGAGATCCACCCGCTCCGGAACGGCTTCGATCGCGAGCGCGCATTCCACCAGCGCCTCGTTCGAAGCCGTCCCAAGGACGCGGCGGAGCGTCTCCTCGCGCGCGCGGGCATCGATCGTCCCCTTCTTCGCGAGCCGGTCGAGGCTCCGCTCGATCGCCGCCATGCCGCGTCTCAAGCCGGCCTCGTCCTGGTCCAGGAGGAGCACCTGCCGTCCCGACGCGGCGAATACCTGCGCGATGCCGCTCCCCATCGTGCCCGCGCCGACGACCGCGACGGGCCGCGCGGCGACCGCGGTCTCCATCAGGCCGCCTCCACGCTGAGCGCGACCGCGTTCCCTCCGCCGAGGCAGAGGGTCGCGAGCCCCGTCTTGGCGTTCCGCTCCCGCATGGCGAAAAGAAGCGTCGTGAGCACGCGTGCGCCGCTCGCTCCGATCGGATGCCCCAGCGCGACGGCGCCCCCCTTCACGTTCACCTTCGAGAAATCCCACCCCAGCTCGCGGCCGTCCACGATGGCCTGCGCGGCGAAGGCTTCGTTCGCCTCGATCAAATCCCAATCGTTCGGTTTCCGTCCGAGCTTCTCGGCCAGCTTCTTCACCGCCACAACCGGAGCGTAGAAGATCATCTCGGGTGCCACCCCGCCCGTCGCGTAGCCGGTCACGCGCGCCATGGGCTTCGCCCCCGTGCGCTTCACGGCCGCCCCGGACATGACCACGACCGCGGAGGCGCCGTCGTTCAGTCCCGGCGCGTTTCCCGCGGTCACCGTTCCATCCTTCTCGAACGCCGGCTTGAGCTTCCCGAGCGTCTCCATCGAGCTGTCCGCGCG
>JACQPZ010000097.1 GCA_016207265.1 Candidatus Latescibacterota bacterium
AGGAGCGTGCACTGCGGCCCCACGGGCGCCGCGAGGAGGAACGCGGCGACGTAGAGCCACCCCGAGAGCCTCAGCGCCTCTCCCGGGCTCACACGCCCGGAGGGGAGGGGCCGCGCGGGCTTGTTGACCGCGTCGGCCTCGAGGTCGGTGATCTGGTTGAGGACGTTCGACGCGGCGTTCAGGACCGCGGCCATGAGTGTGCCGAGGATGATCTTGAGCGCGACCCACGGGCCGAGCGGGACGGGGGGAAACGCCCCGAGGGCGATCACGCTCCCCGTGAACATTCCCAGCGCGGGAGCGAGGAGCGTGAACGGGCGGGCTAGCTCCCAGTAGAGGGCCAATCTCTCGCGGGACATGGTCTCCCCTTGGCTCCCGGGTCGCCGGCCTAGCGGGTCGGCCTAGCGCAGGCCGAGATCCCGGCCGTCCATGCTCGCGGGAGGCGTGACGCCCAGCCTGATCAGCACGCTCGGCGCGATGTCCACGATCGAGGGCGAGGTCGCGTGGAGCGGGCGGCTGGAGAAGAGCACGCCGGGCACCAGATCGGGGTCGACCGAGCAATGGTCGGCGCTCCAGCGGCGCAGGTTCGGCTCGATCAGCTCGGGTGGGATTCCGCCGAGGGAGGTCTGCCACGAGACCCGGTACCCGCGCTCGAAGCCGACGACCAGGTCGGGAGCCTCGTCGAAGTACGGTCCCCGATACAGCTCCTCGCGCTTGTAGACCCTGCGCACCACGATCTCGCCGGTCTCGGGATCGCGGAGGGCCCCGAACCGGAGCTTGAGCTCGTCGCGAAGCGCTTCGTACTCGGCCCCGGGCGCGACGACGCCCTCCCGCTCCCGCCCCTTGAGGTTCACGTAGATTTGCCCCAGGGCGAGCGCATACGCCCGGGTCTTTCCCCAGTCCACGTTGGGCCAGAACGTGCCGCGCCCGAACAGATCCTCGAGGTTTCGATCCCGCGCCGGATCCGTTCCGGTGAGCGTCATGTAGCCGTTTCGCACGAGCCAGGTGTTGATGTTCACCGCCTTGCGGAAGCTCGAAAAGCCGTGGTCCGAGCAGACGAGCAGCGTCGTCCGGCCGTCCTTGCACCGCTCGAGGAGAAGTCCCACGAGGGAATCGGCCCGCATGTAGACCCGATCGATCGCGTCCGCGTAGCGCGCGGCCAGCCTCCGGCTGTACATGGGGTGCTGCGGATCGATGAGCCGCCAGAACATGTGCTGCACCTTGTCCGTGGATTGGAACACGGTTACGAAAAGATCCGGGTCCATCGCGCCGAGCGCGTCCAGCACGAGGCTTCGCTGGCGGTCGAAGGAGTAGTTCAGGTCTTGCAGGAAGACCTCCTCGTCGATCTTCTCCTCGTTCAACGCCCACGTGTCCTCGGGCCACCCGAGCGTCTTGTAGAGGCCGAGCTTTCGGGCGAGCTGCGCGCTGTAGGCGGGCGGGGACGAAATTGCGATCGGCGGCCGTCTGGGGTCGAGATTGATGGGCGAGAGGTAGACCCGCATCTCGGGTGAGGTTTCGATCACGTGGAAACGCGCGATCCCCCTCACGGTGACCATCGGGGCCACGGTGAACCGGATCGAATACCAATCGCTCCAGTGACCCTGCCTGACCGTCCGGACCTGCCCCTGGAGCGCGATCCGAAGCCCGCCGCCCTTGAGCCGCCGGAACTCGACGGGGATCGTGAGGTCGGGGATGCGCCCTTCCGCGTCTCTCCGGGCGAACGGATTCCGCGGCCCGTGGACGACCGAGCGGGCTCTCCCCGAGGAGTCCACCGTGAGCCGGGCGACCTTGCCCCCCATCTCGGTGTCCCCGGCGCCGGTCGCGTCGGTGGCGAAATAGGAAAAGGTCCCCATGGTGCCGCGGATATCGGGAACTCCCAGCCCGGATAGGAGTACGCCGTTTTGTAGCTTCTCGGGCGGGAAGTTGATGGGAGCTTCGAGGACCGCGGTGCGGACGCCCCGCCCGGAGGCGATCTGCCAGAACGTCGTGCCGCGGCGGTTGTTGGTCACGGTGGGCGCGGCCGTGGGGATGAAACCGAACGCGAATTTGCCGCGGCGGACCGTCACCGTGGAGAAGTCGGGGTAGTACGTGGCGGGATTGCGCCTGAGAAAGTCGTAGATGCGGGTCTTGCCCGGGTTCGATCCGGTCGAGAACGCGGACCAGGCCACGGGAGACTGCGCAGGATTCGTCGTCTTGAGCACGCGCATCGCGCCGTGCTCTTTCATCCAGGAGAGGTGCGGGAGCTTTCCCGTCGCGATCAACCGCTCCGTGACGGCCGGGTCCATGCCGTCGAAGCCGACGATGATGAACCGCTCGTGCGGCTGGGCCGGAAGCGGCGTGTCGGAGGACGCGAGAAGGGCGATTGCGAGAAGGAATGCGACCGGCCCCAGGATCTTCATCGGTCGATTCCTCGGCTGCTCGGTGGCTGGACGTGAATGCTCGATGCGTGAAAGTCTAGCATCGGGTTTCGCCGGGTGTCAAACGAGGAGGTGGAGTGCTCGGAGGCACCGTGCAGGAGGGGGAGCCTTGACGCCTTTCCGACGCGATTCCTATAATACAAGGTCCACCGCGCGCTCCATCACACTCGTTCGAGGGGTCCTGCACATTCGCCCCAACCCAAGCCGGCTCCTCCGCGCCATCGCGCGCCGACCCATCCCCGCGGCGATTCTCGTTTCTTGCATCTTCAGCGGCATCGCAGGACCACCCGCTTCCTCCTTCGCCTCCGAATCGGTCCGCACCGTCTCCCAGGACGCCCGCGGGGCGACGTTCGAGATCGTGCCGCAGCCGGCGCGATTCGACAGCGTGGCGGTCGATGGGGCGGCGTACGTTCGCGTCTCGATTCAGGGTGCTCCCGTAACCGAGGAGCCCGGCCGCCCCGCGCTACCCACGATCATGATCCCGGTGGGCGTGCCCGATGGGATGAGCGCGAACGTACGCGTAGTTTCGGCCGACTGGGAAGACCGCGCGGGGCTTCCGCCGCCGCTCCCCGTCGTGAAGCAGCGCTTCGTCGCGGACGATCCGAAGACGGGACCCGTGACGGAAGAGCGCTACGAGCCAGACCCTGCGATCTACGGCGGCGGGGAGACCTATCCGGGAGAGGCCGTGTCGCTCGGCGAGGGGGGGCCGCTGGGGGATCTCTGGATGATCCCCGCGTTCGTGCGGCCGGTGCGCTACGACACACGCAAGGGGCGCTACTCGGTCCTGAGCCGGATGACGCTCCGCGTGGAGTTCGTGTCCGCGAGCGCGTCGGAGCTGAGGCGCCGGCCCGCGCAGCGCCCCGGCGCCGTGGCGGGTGAGGGAGGGTGGAAGCGTCTCCAACGGTCCATGGTCCGCAATTTCGACGCGGCGACCACGTTTCCAAGGAGGCTCACGCCCGGCGCTCTGGGCGCTCCGCGCGCGCCGAGCCGCGCGGGGGCGGGCAACCCGGAATTTCGAATCTCGGTCAAGAGCACCGGATGGAGTTCCGTGAGCTACGCGGCTCTCGCGGCGGCGGGGTTCCCGTCCGGGGTCCCGATCGCCGAGATCGGAGTCTGGGAGCGTGGCTATGACGACGTGGGCGACAGCGCCACCGCGACCCCGATCCCGGTCGTGGCGCGCGACGCGGGCACGGCCGGCGTGTTCGACGCGGGGGACGCGATCACCTTCTACGCTCGCAATCTGCGCGATCGCGTCGGGCCGCTCTCGATCGAGAACCGGTACACCGATGCCAACACGTACTGGTTGACGTGGACCGGCGCGACCGCGGCCGTCGTGCCGGATTCGATCTCGGGATCGATCGCCGATCCGTCGCCCCTCATGCCGACTTCCTTTCAGGATATGATCCATCTGGAGCAGAACTCCTACATCATGCCGTGGCCGAGTTCCACGGCCGGGGTCCCCCAGGAGAATGTCGAGCACTTCTTCTGGACTACCGGTCTCAGTCCGGATGCGTTCGCTGCCACCATTCCCTTCCTGGATCCCGACGCCTCATCGCCGTTTCGCATCCGGGCGCGCTATCAAGGGCAGCAGCCCAGCTCCGGTACCAGCACGCACCGATTATCGATCGTCTATGTCGGCAGCACCGGCGTCACGGACACGCTTGCCGCGAACCAGACGTTCTTCGGGCAGTCCATATACGTGCTGGACACCGGGCTCAGCATCCCCGGCTCGCACATCGGTGCGGGAAACAACCAATACACGCATGTTGGAACCCGGCCTTCCCCGGACGGTCTTTCGTTTGTCGATGGAAGCAGGGCTCTCCTCGATTGGGTGGAGGTCACGTATGCAAGGCAATATGTCGCACGCGGGGACGTCCTCCAGTTCTCGAGCCCTTCGGGTGGAGTGGCGGAGATCGCCGTCCACGGATTCACTCAGTCGGGAGTCGAAGTCTACGACCTGACCGATCCGACCGCGCCACTCTTCGTCACCGACGTCGCAGTAACCGCCGTGGGTCCGACCTACGATATCGCGTTCCGGACCGACGCGACGGCGGGAGCTCGACGCTTCGTGGCGCTCGTGCCGGGTTCCGAAGCAGCGATTTCGGCCCAGGCGATCCGCGCCGACACTCCGTCGGCGCTCTGGACGCCGGCGCCCTACCCCCCGGGAGCCTTCGCGCGGGCCATCCTGATCGCCCCGGAGGAGTTTCTCGCACCCGCGAACCGGCTGGCCGATTTCCGGCGCGGGCAAGGGTTCGTGGTGGAAGTCGCGACGGTTCAGGACGTGTATGACGAGTTCAACGGAGGGATCAAATCGGCCGCCGCGATTCGCCGGTATCTCTTGCACGGCTACCGCGCATGGACGCCTCGGCCCGCGTTTGCGGCGCTTCTCGGGGATGCGAGCATCGACTACCGGCATCATCTTTCCACGAGCGCGGTGGACTGGGTGCCGACCTATCTCGCCTTCGAGGCGATCGCGGGACCGAATGGAGCCGAGCTGGTCGCGAATGAAGCGTTCTTCGTGCTGAACTTCGGAGGCGGCACGGGCAGCGCGGAGCCGTTCACGCCGAGCATGTTCCTCGGCCGCGTCCCCGCGAGCAGCGCCGCGGAATTGGACCAGTACGTCACGAAAGTGATCCAGTACGAGAATTTCCAACCCACGGACACCTGGCGAGGAAAGCAGCTCCTGCTCTCGGACGACGAGTTCTCCTCCACGATCTTTTTCAACCAGGGCTACTGCTTCCAACCAGCGGAGGCCACCTTTCGACTCGCGAATCAGGACATGGCGGACGCGGCGGCGACGAGCCCTTCCGGGAGCGACCTCGTATCGGAACCGTTCGATCTCAAGGGGCTCACGGATCCGCTCGCGGCGACGTGCCCGGGCTCTCCCCCGGGCTGTCGCAATATCACATGCGTGGTGAACGCATTTCGCGGGATCGGAGGCGCGGTCGACTCGTTCCACGCCGTGCTCGGCAGGGGCCAACTCATTCTCAACGTCGAAGCGCACGCGAACCGGTACCTGATCAGCCACGAGCAGATCTACAGCACGTCCTTCGGCGACCTGAGCCGGATCGCCAACGTGAACCGCCCGAATTTCTACATGATCTGGGGCTGCCACGCGAATCAGTTTCCGGATGCTCCTTCCGGCAGCTTCACCGACAGCACCGACTCCTTCGGGGAGCAGTGGATCATGCTGCCGGACCGGGGCTCGATCGGCGGTCTGGGCTCGTCCGGCTACGAGCTGCTCAACACGAACGCGGCGATGAACAGCTTCGTGGCGGACGCGCTCTACTCGACTCCACCGGCGCCCGACCCGCCGCCGGGAGAGCCACGGCAGGCGAGATGGATCCTGGGCGAGATCGTGGGGCAGGCGTTCGTCCGGAACGCGAACTCCGGCTCGTTTCTCCAGCAGGCGATGAACCGGACGATCAATCTGCTCGGCGATCCGATGATCCATCTGGACGCGCTGCCTCCGCGGATTTTCGAGGTCACGACCGACGGGAATATCTTCGCCGAGAACGGCTTTCTCACAACCGATTCTCCCACGGACAGCATGACGCTGGTCGCGAAGGTGCGCGACGAGGCGGGGCTCCAGAAGACCGATCTCGCGGAGCGGCCGGTCTCGTCCGGGATCATTACACCCCTCGACCCTGCGAGCTTCACGGTCGCCGTGTCCGACACGGGTCGCGCGCACACGTTGACCGCGAAAGTGCGCCCGCGCATCGGAAACTATGATCTCCTCGTCCGCTCCGCCGATCGGAACGATCG